>JBEKST010000021.1:0-27990 GCA_049516815.1 Bacteroidales bacterium
AAGGATATGATTCGCAAGGGCCGCCTGGAGTAATAGTGTTAAAGCGAGGATTAGACAGACTTGGTTATATAATAGAAGGAACAAATCTTGTAAAAGATGTGGGTACACCGTAGCTGCCGGTAGGCAGGTAAGCAGCCTTGGCTGGTGTAATTGAACGAAGTGAGATTAGCCAAGACGCAGTCCCGAGTACTCGGGATTGCAGCGACGAGGCCGCCCGGCTCGGGGGCATATTTAAAATAAATCGAATTCTTAATGGTTAAAACGATTGCAAGTTTTCAGAACCCTTTGATCAAAAACATTTTGCTTCTCAAGGAGAAGCCTCGGCAAAGGAAACAGCAAAACCTTATAGTCATTGAGGGCATCCGTGAGATCGGGTTGGCTTTGATGGCTGGATTTACAGTCACCCATCTTTTTTATTGTAAGGATTTAATCCCGGAAGATCATCTTAAAACAATGATATCAGCGTCGATCACGCCAATAGATCTGGTAGAGGTTCCGGTGGAAATCTATAACCGTATCGCTTATCGCAAAGATCATGAAGGAGCTATCGCCCTGGCAAATCCCAAAAGGATTCAGATCCACGACTTGAAACCGGGTCTCTCTCCGCTTTTCCTTGTACTCGAATCTGTTGAAAAGCCCGGAAATCTGGGCGCTTTGCTTCGCACTGCGGATGCAGCAAACCTGGACGCTGTAATCATTTGTGACCCGCAAACAGATATTTATAATCCTAACGCTATCCGGTCCAGCATTGGTTGCATTTTCACAATGCCGGTGGTGACAAGTACTACAACTGACGCTATTACCTGGCTTCGGTCACAAAATATCCGGATTTTTTGCACAGCACTAACCGCAACCCGGTTTTACCACGAAACCGATCTCCGAGGCCCTACTGCAATTATAATGGGTTCGGAAGCATATGGATTAAGTAAAGCCTGGCTTGAAGAGGCGGATGAATTGATCAAGATCCCCATGAATGGCAAGATTGATTCGATGAACGTCTCGGCTTCAGCAGCGGTAGTTGTGTTTGAGGCACTGAGACAGAGAAATTTTAATAAATAGCGAAATAACGAAATTGCGAAAAAAATTATCAATTATCAATTTCTCTTTTGCCTAGTGGCTAATCGTTAAATCCATATCTATCTTTTCTTCTTCGCCTTTTTTTCTATCTTTTCAGCCCGTTTTTCCTTTGGCGTTTTTAAAGGTGCTTTTTTAACGACTTTTTTAACATTTTTTCCTTTTGACATAAATTTAGATTTTACTTTTTAATGTTCCGTTTTATCTGAATGATAACGTCGGTGCTACCACAAAGGTATGGATATCCCCTTTATAGATCTTTTCCGAAACCTAATACCTATCACCCGACACCCCAAAATCGTACTTCGTAAATCGTACTTTGTACTTGACTACGAAGCCTTACCATTTATAATGTTCGTCCCGTTCCCCCAAGGTCAGAAATCCTTTTGGCATTTGGGTTTTGAATTCAAGCGGTTGGCGTGTGACCGGGTGATTGAAGGAGAAATAATAGGCATGCAATCGGATTCTTCTTTTAACCTTATTATTTGCGCCATATTTAAAATCGCCAACAATGGGACAACCCATTTCCGCCATATGAACACGGATCTGGTGTTTCCTGCCGGTTTCAAGCCGAACTTCGACTAGGGTGTTGTTTTTCAATTCTTTCAGAACCTTATAATGGGTGATTGCCATTTTTGCTCCCGGCCGTTCTTGTTTTACGGTAAACACTTTCTGATCACAGCCTTCAAGCATCCAGTTCTGAAGCATATCTTCATTGCTTTTAGGTCTCCCTTCAACAAGTGCATAATAGCGTTTTTCTGTTTCCTTCCAATGCTCTTTGATCATTTCCTGTATCTTCTCCGATTTCGCAAATACCAGGATCCCTGATACTTCCCGGTCGAGCCGGTGAACAACATAGATTTTTTCCCTGCCCTTTGTACGATTCCTTAAATAATCCGTTAAAACCTTATACAGCGAAGTTCCTTTTGTTCCTTTTTCGCCATAGGTTAGAATTCCGGCTGATTTTATCACTACGATCAAGTCGTCATCTTCATAAAGCACAGGAAAAGGGCAATCCTGGGAACCAACCGGAGCTTTGTACTTCGTATATTCAACTACATCGCTGGGGTTGACCATGAAATGCTGTTGCATAACAGCCTTTCCGTTCACATTTACGCTTCCGTGTACGATGATCTTTTTAACCATTGAACGCGATCCTGTTTTAAATTCTTTGATCAGAAGATCAGTCAAAGAGATTTCTTCTTCCGGCCTGATTTTCATATGCTTGATTTGATACAAAGATCGGAAAGAAAAAGGATAGGGCTCTATTTTAAAGTAACTTTCATGATCACCGGTTGGTGATCGGAAAACCTGAAGCCTGTTTTAACGGTATGAACCGATTTAATTTCTACATTGGGCGATACCACATAGAAATCGATGATGGTGGTTTTGGTTTTCCCTTTTTGATAAGGCATATTTACATCACGGTTAGAGGGAGCCGAAGGATCGAAGGCAAATCTCCATCCCGGCAGGAACGTGGAATCCAATATGGGATCGATTGATTTAACCAGGTCTCCTGAGATCACCGACTCCGGCCGGAAACCTCTGGGGTTGGTGTTCCAGTCTCCTCCGGTGATCACATAATTACCTTTTGAATACTCGGCAAACAAAAAGGAATGAAGTTTCTTTAATTCTTTTTTTCGCAATGTTCCACCTTTATCAAAAGTGGAATTGTGAAGGTTGATGCTGACAAGTTCCTTCCCTGAAGCCAGTTTGTATCGCATCACCATAATACAACGTTTCAGTAAAACAAGTTGTTTCGGCCAGGAAAATCGTGTTCCGAAATCGATTCTTTCTGCTGTTATGGGTTTATACTTCGGATAACAGGCGATCCCCGAAACGACCCGGCCCATAGGGTTATCCAACGGCACAGGAACAAATCTGCTGTCATAATTCTTCGTAAACAGCGAACACCGTCCGGGAAATATCTTGCCGATTTCCGTAACTTCATTGGTAAAATAACTTCGTTTGGAATGCACATCTGTTTCCTGGAGGAGAATGAAATCAACAGAATCCATAGATGAAAGACATTGACATATTCCTTTTATATATCCTGTAAATTCCTTTTTCTCCGGATTTACTTTTGTTCCGCCTTCATAAAAAAAATCCATGTTTTTCCCCAAGCCACCGTAGCCAATGTTCCACGTAAGAAATATAAAATCTTTTTTTACAGGAGGTAGTGTTATTCCGGTTCCCTCGATCATGAGTGTTTCTTTCTCTGCCGGATGATAATCCGTCATCGTCAGGAACAATAAAAAACCCAGGATTATACCTGCCGGAATGAACAGGATCACGGCCAGTATTTTGATCAGTTTTATGCTTCTTTTCATCGCTCATTATATTGCATCCGAAATGTACAATTTTTTTCATAATTTTACTGCGGTTATGTAATCCAGTGTTATTTTCATGCCTATTCTTGGATCCATCATTAAGACTGCCTATACCATCCGTCAAATTCCCATTGACATTAAAAAGAATTTCAACCCGGTGGTAGCCCAACGAAAGGAATTGAAAAAACTGCTGAACCGTGCGCAGGATACCGCATTTGGGGAAGATTATCATTTTGCCAACATTCTTGCTCAAAAAAATTTCGTAAAGGCATTCCAGGAAACTATACCGGTGCATGATTACAATTTAATGTTCAAGAATTGGTGGTATCGGAGCCTGAACGGGGAACCCTGGGTTACCTGGCCGGGAAAAGTTAAGTATTTTGCTTTGACATCCGGAACTTCTGAATCATCCTCCAAACATATTCCAGTTACTTCTGCCATGTTGCGGGCCATCAAGAAAGCAAGCATCCGCCAGCTGGTGATGACCACCAAGTACAATTTCCCGGATGAGTTTTATGAGAAAGGGATCCTGATGATCGGCGGAAGTACGCATCTTCAATATAACGGTACCTATTACAAAGGCGATCTATCGGGGATCACGGCAAGCAATATTCCTTTTTGGTTTCAGCATTTTTACAAACCCGGTCCCCGGATCTCCAGGGAAGAAATCTGGTCATTGAAACTGAATGAGATTGTGAGGAATGCAAAAGACTGGGACATCGGTGTGATCGTGGGTGTACCTGCCTGGATCCAGATCATCCTGGAACGGATCATTGCACATTATGGCCTCGGGAACATCCATGAAATCTGGCCCAATTTATCCGCTTATGTTCATAGCGGGGTTTCTTTCGAGCCTTACATTAACAGTTTTGAAAAACTGCTCGGAAGGCCTATCGTATACAATGAATCCTATCTTGCATCGGAAGGTTACATTGCCTATCAGCAGGCAGGTACACGTAAATCACTGTCCATGATTCTTGATAATGGTTTGTTTTATGAATTTATTCCATATAACGGCGTTAATTTTGATTCCGAAGGTAATCTTCTTCCTAAACCTGAAACCCTCACTATTTCGGATGTGGAACCTGATAAAGATTATGCTTTGTTGCTTTCATCCTGCGCCGGTGCTTGGCGTTATCTTATTGGTGATATAATAAAATTTACCAGCAAGGAAGCTTGCGAGATCCTGCTCACCGGGCGCACAAAACATTTCCTCAATCTCTGTGGTGAACATCTTTCCCAGGACAACATGAACCGTGCGATCAAGATGTTCCAGGATGAATTCAATATCAAGATTAACGAGTTTACGATTACGGGGATCCGCTATGGAAGCTTGTTTGCGCACAAATGGTACCTGGGTACTGATGACTCGATTGATCCTGGAATAGCTGCTGCAAAGCTGGATGAATACCTTGCCATCCTGAATGACGATTACCGGGTCGAACGTATGGAGGCTATCCGTGAAGTGTATGTGGAAATTTTACCTTTACATGTATTTTATGACTGGATGAAAACTAAGGGAAAGGAGGGCGGCGCCCATAAATTTCCCCGTGTGTTAAAAGAAACACAACGGATTGAATGGGAAGCGAACCTTGCAAAACTGATACCGCAGGAGATGCGGAACCAAACAAAACAGACGTCAGATGTTCCTTAAACTCCTACATCCGCTTTTTGAAAGACTGATCCTAGGAATCACAGTTGCAATAACGCTGGGGCCGGCGCTTGTTGCACTCCTGCAAACCAGCATCAAGCATGGAGTGAAAACCGGGATATTCCTTGCAATGGGAATTTTTACCAGTGACTTTTTTCTCGTTGTTCTTGCTTTCTTCGGTGTTTCTGAGATCATTACGGCTCCTAAATTTCACCTCGTATTCGGAATCTTGGGTGGGATCCTGATGATCTCATATGGCATCTATACAGTCTTCCGTAAAATTCCGAAAACCGAACAGGTGGAAGTCATCAGTGAGATCCACGTGAAAAGGCCGGGAGTCTTGCCCTATTATTTCAAAGGTTTTATCCTCAATGTGGCAAATCCCTCCCTTTGGTTTTTCTGGATCTTTTGGGTCGTTTCCATCAACTCAACATATGGCGGCGACCGGAAATCTGTAGCCATGTTCTTTGCAGGGGCTTTGGGAATGATTCTCACAACCGATATCCTGAAATGCATTCTTGCCAACAAGATCAAGGTACTCGATAATCAAAAAGTCAAACTCTGGATCAACCGGATTGTAGGCATTCTTTTCTTCATTTTCGGCGCCTTTATTATAACCGGAACATTATTGGAATATCTCGGAATAAATTTTAAAGTTCCTTAACATTTATTCTTTCATTAATAAAAGAATTTCATGGAAACAAAATCTTACAAAAACCGTTGGTTTCTGACAGTCAATGGGATTATTGCGCTTTTGTTCGGCTTGCTGCTGTTTATCTTCCCCAAAAACATTATCACCAGTGTCGTCTTTTTATCAGGATTGGCAATCACTCTGGCAGGATTGTGCTTCCTTTTTATAGCCATCAACCACATGAAGAAAGACAGAAATGTCGGGATGTTGATCCTTCAATCCATATTCAGCCTCGCTATCGGGTTGGGAATCATGATCTTTCATGATGAAACCCTGCATTTATTTTTTCTTCTCTTCGGGGTCTGGGCAATTATCGTGGGAATATTCCAGCTTGTGATTCTGGTGAACATTAAACGGAATCTTTCCAATAAGAATTTTCTTCTTTTTAATGGCCTCCTCACCATTGCCCTGGGTATCGTGATGATCGTGGAAAAAGATGTGGTTGGGATTTTCCTGACCAAAGTCCTGGGAGCATTCGCAATCCTCTTTGGGATCGTGATGATCTATCTTTCTTTTATCATCCGGAAAACCGTTATGATAAAAGACAATGAAACGGATTCTCCGGCCCGGTAAAAGAATTTCAGATCGTGCGAATCAGTTTTTCGAATTCGGCTTTGAAATTCATTCCGATAGGAATGTAGCGGTCTCTCAATTTAATCTGGTTTCCTTCTATAAGGTCAATCTTGGAAAGCGATACGATAAAGGATTTATGGATTCTGGGAAACTGCTTCGGGGATAACAGTTTTTCCAGGTTTTTCATCGAATGGTAACTGATGATCATCCGGTCGGTAGTGTAGATTTTTACATAATCCCCTAGCGCTTCAATGTAAAGGATATCGTTTAGGTTGATGCGGTAGGTTTTTTTGCTTGATTTTATAAAGATGTACTGATCTTCTTGGAATTCACCTGAAGTTTTTTCCGACAGGGAATGTTTCCATGGTTTAAGAATGTCATGAACTTTTTGAATAGCCTTTAGAAATCGTTCCATCCCAAAGGGTTTCATCAGGTAATCCACTACATCCAGTTCATATCCCTGGATAGCAAATTCGGCATAGGCAGTGGTGATGATGACCAGCGGCGGGTGTTTCAGGCTGCGCAGAAATTCTAATCCTGAGAGCTTGGGCATGTTGATGTCAAGAAAGATCAGGTCAATTTTCTGTTCTTTCATAATTTCAATTGCATCCAGCGCATTGTTACACTTCTGTACCACTTCAAGGGAAGAAACATCCTGTGTGTAACGCTCAAGAATGCGCTGTGCAAGCGGTTCATCATCGATGATCAGGCATTTGATTTTCATGACAAATCCAGGGTTAGTCTGACTTCGAAAACATCACCGGCATCAGAAATTTTTAATTCATGTTTCGAGGGATAAAGAAGGTTGAGGCGTTTTCTAACATTTATTAACCCAATTCCTTCATTGTTTCCGTCGACCGGTTCAGTAGAATTGGATTTTTTATTCTTTACAGTGAAAAATATTTTGACCGGATTGGTTAGGTCGAACGATATCAGGATAAAGGAAGGATTATTTTTTTCTTTTCCCACATGCTTGAATGCATTTTCGATAAAGGGCACAAACAATAATGGGGCAACCATAAGATCCTTATGTTCTCCTTTTACTTCCATTTCGATCATTATTTTCTCTTCGGTTCTCAGTTGTTCCATGTAAATATAATTCTGAAGAAATTCCAGTTGCTTTTCCATGGAAACATAATCATCACGTGTTTCATAAAGGATGTAACGCATCAATTCCGATAATTTCAGGATCAGCTCAGGTGTTTTTTCCGACTTGTCAAGGCTGAGTGAATAAATACTGTTCAAAGTATTAAAGAAAAAATGAGGGTTGATCTGGGCTTTCAATGCCCGTAATTCGGATACCATGTTCTCGCGTTCGATTTCCTTGATCCTCAGGTTTGCATCCTGTAGGGCAAGGGAATCACGGGTAAATTTGATAAGGGTTGTAATGACCAGAAAAACCAATACCAGGAGAAATTCTGCGATCATTTCGTTTACAAAATTCGGATGTTTCCTTTCAAATGCCATGGAGACAAAGTAATTCAGGCAGATGAAAAGCGCAATGTTTAAAATCTCAAGCAAAGAAAAGAGAAGGTAGTGGTGCTTTTTAAAGAAAAGGGGTAACAAAATGAGAAGGTTGATGTAAACGGAAACAGCAAGAAAACTCAAAGTTAAAATAATGTTAATGGCTGTTTGGAAATTCATGGCCTGTAACCTGAAATGCCGTGTAAGAAATATCAGTACGACGAAAAGCACCAGGCTCAATACCCAGAACAGAAGATGCATCAGGATACCGCCAATACTGATCTTGTGTGGGATCTTTTGAATCATCATTGCAGGAATTTGTATTCTCTTCAAATATCCAAAAAATCTCCGCAAATTCAAAAGAATTTTGATATTTGTGTTGTTTTCATTGTTCAACTCCCGTTTTTGTATGTCAAACTTAAACGTTGTTAAACTGTGAAAAGAACCATATTATCGACTTTTAACCATATTAATCTAAAAAAATTGCCTGGTTTTTTTCTTCTGTGTAATATTGCAAAAAAGTATTTTGAATAGTCAACCTATAAAATCCGGTACAATGAAGAAAAAAATCAAGAGAAATCTGTCTTTATTATTCCTGTCATTCAGGATGAAGCGTAAAATTACATCCCTGGTTATCCTCCTGGTACTTTTTTCAGGAACCAAATTGTTTGCAGGAAATCCGCCAGATGAGGGAATGTGGTTGCCTATTCTTATCGAACGCCTGAATTATGTGGACATGGAAAAAATGGGACTGCACCTAACTGTCCAGGAATTATACGATATTAACCACTCCAGCCTGAAAGACGCTATTGTTGGGCTGTCAAGTGGTGGTGCTGCTTTAGGTGGTTTCTTTTGCACAGCAGAAGTTGTTTCAGACGAAGGTTTGCTGTTTACCAACCATCACTGTGGATACAGTGCAGTGCAAAACCATAGTTCCCCCGAACATGACTATCTTACCAATGGATTCTGGGCGATGTCGAAAAAAGAAGAATTGTCTAATGAAAATCTTTGTGCTTCGTTCCTGGTCCGTATGGAAAATGTTACTGATTCTGTTATTCCCTTTCTTTCGGATACGCTGAAAGAATCGGCCCGTTCGGAAAAGATCAAAGATCTTACGGCAAAAATGAAGAAACGGGCTGCCGAAAACGGAAAATACGAAGTCAGTATCAAGGCTTTTTATGGTGGCAATGAATATTATCTTTTTGTCTTTAAAACTTACAAAGATGTCCGCCTGGTAGGTGCACCTCCTTCTTCCATTGGAAAATTCGGCGGAGACACCGACAACTGGATGTGGCCCAGGCATACCTGCGATTTTACCGTACTCCGGATTTATGCTGATTCGACCGGAAATCCCTGCAACTACAGCGAGAAAAATGTCCCACTGAAACCCAAATACCACCTACCCATAAGCCTGAAGGGGATTAAGAAAAATGATTTCGCAATGATCTGGGGATATCCCGGAAATACAAGCCGTTACCTTACTTCCTACGGAATGGAATTCAACTTGAATATTTTTTATCCCTCCCTTATTAAAATTTTTGGGAAAGAACTGGAAGTCATGAAAGAAAGGATGGACGTGGATACGAAAGTAAAAATTGATTATGCCGAAAATTACGCCATGATTGCCAATACCTGGAAGAATTTTATCGGGCAGTCAAAAATGTCGGTCAAAAACAAAGTAGAGGATAAAAAGAAAGCCATTGAAGCCGAATTTACCAGTTGGTACAGTAAGTCACCTGAATTGCAAAAAAAATACGGACCCGTTCTTGACAACATCAAAAACGGGTACAGTAAGATGAACACCATCGCTATTCCTTTTTTCTATGCAAATATCGCAGGAATGGGATTGGATGTCGTTCAGCTCGCAGGACAATTTGGCAGCCTTAAATCAGCCCTGATTGCCAAGGCCGGAATCAAAGAATCGGTTGATGGATTGAAAGCAACGACCAAAATACATTTCAAAAAAATTGACCTGTCAGTTTCCCAAAAAAACATGGCCGAATTATTGAAACTCTATGAACAGAATGTCCCAAAGGAACAGTTACCTTCGGTTTTCGCATTAATCGAAAAAAATTATCATAATGATTTCAATGCATTTGCTGACGCAGTTTTCAAGACATCTGTCTTCGCTACCGAAGCAAATGCACTGGCGTTTCTCAATAAACCAAATGTGAAAGTTTTTAAGAAAGACCTGGGTTCGATCATGTCTCAATCTTTCCAGGAGGCAAGCGGGAAATATGCTGCTGCTTATGGTGAAGCAAGAACTTCTGTTTCGGCCGGGAACCGTCATTTTATTGCCGGGCTTCGTGAAATGAACCCGAAAATGGTAGCATATCCTGATGCCAATTCTACCTTGCGTATGACTTATGGACAAGTGTTGGATTATTTCCCTGCCGATGCCGTACATTATGAATATTATACAACCATGAAAGGCGTGATGCAGAAAGAAGATCCGAATAACGATGAATTTATTGTGCCGGATAAACTGAAAGAACTCTATAAAGCAAAGGATTTCGGACAATACAGTGAGAACGGGGAAATGATTACCTGTTTCCTCACCAATAACGACATCACCGGCGGAAACTCAGGAAGCCCTGTCATAAACGGAAATGGTCAGTTGATTGGTCTTGCGTTCGATGGCAATTGGGAGGCCATGAGTGGAGATATTTCTTTTGAACCTGATCTGCAGCGAACTATCAATGTAGATATCCGGTATGTTCTTTTTATCATCGACAAGTTTGCCGGCGATACCCGCATCATCAAAGAACTTACCCTGGTAAAATAATATAATATCGTGATTCCATATAAAGCCCGTCAGGATAAAACACCCAACGGGCTTTGCTTTTACAGATTCTCCCTGTATAAGGTCTTATTATCAGGATCCCCGAGGATATCGTACATGTAATAGATCTGGTCCCTATAAATCCTGATTTTCTGGGGATAGGGATGAATGATTGTAAGAATTTTATGAAGCTCACCTGTGTTAATATCAATCCGGTAAAGCCCGGTTCCGGTACTTTTCAGAAATGTCGTATAAATTTTTGACTGGTTTTCATCCAGGAAAATATCACCCGACCACCTGCCTTCTTTGATAAATTCTATATTTATTTTGAGTTTATAGGAAAAGTTTCCATCAAGGTCGTAGAATTCAAGTTGTTTGACCGGAATATTGAAAATGCAGATAAAATTATTGACTTTATACAGGGCAGATTTCACAGGCCTGTACAATATTTTATGCACCCAACTCCAGTTATCAAATGTTTCTCTTGTATCTGGAAATCCTTCCTGAGGCGGGTTACCAGGTTGGCCGCTCATCAATGTCCACGTATCTGAAGGGTTTCTTCGCAGCATTTTTGCTTTTTGTTCATCAAGCACTTGGGTCAGTTCATGTCTTTTTTTGCTGATCCGGTCTATTCCGTAATACTGCACGCCCTGTCCGAGATTGTACATTTTTTTAAAGAAAAGCACCTGGTCTGTTGATGCTACGCAGTTGGCCATTACATCGTTAAATTTGGCCATTCCTACGTGGTGGATCATATGAAGAACCTTATCCTTCCTGTATACCTGGAATACAGAATCTATTCCCACAACATGAAGGTAACCGAGGCAATCTTTCAAAAGAGATTTGGGGGTAAAGTACAGTATTCCGGATCTTGCCACCGTATCTCCTTTCAGGTCTCTGCAAATCAATTCTTCCTTTGAGATACGATTCCTGTATACAAGCAAATAAACAAACCCACTGTCGATCTCATAATCCCTCAAGGTAAAATGCTCACTCTTGAAAAAGGGTTCAATCTTGTTTGCTACGATTTCCACTTCTTTCAGTTCACGGATTTCCTTTTCCATGTATATCATCATTGAATTTGAAGTTCCATCGAGAAGGATCCGCTTCGTTTTAAATCCCAAATGACTTACAATCATAAATATGGGAATCGTATCAATGTAAAAGGAAAAAGCGCCTTTCTGATCTGTAATAGATCCTAGTTTCGATTTTTCAAAGGAAATATTGACATTTGCAAGTGGCTCCTTGTTCTCATAGATAAAAACTTTACCATAAAAAAAACGATAATGTATTTGGCCATCAGCGAGGTTTCTGGATAAAATTAATGCAAAAAGAACAACCACTAAAAGCGGGAATGGTTTCAAAAGATGCTTCATGATCATCTGGCAAAAAAATTTGTTTTTTCCCTCTCAAAGTTAATAAAAAGAGTTTGGTAAGTAAGAATAACACCGGATGTTTTTCCCATTATATCGGGTAAACCCAGCATTCAATAGATTATCCGGCGCAGGCACTTTACTTTGGCCTTATTTAGCAGTATCTTCGTGACGTTTTTTTATACGGATGAAAGAGAACAGGCGTTAAAAATGAAGAGAAAATTTAAAATCCTGATCCATGTCATTTACTGGTTTTACATGATTAATCAGTTTTTGTATCCATGGTATATTAATAAAACGGAAAGTTATTTCTGGACGGATACAGTATTGAGTTTTGTCCTAAGTTTGATCAATTTTTATGCTTTTTATTTTATTCTTCCTTTCCTGATCAAGAACAGGAATATTTTCCTGAGCATTTTTACTGGAGCGTTCCTTCTGTTCATCATTGCAGTAGCCCGGTATTATATCGAGATACTTTTCTGGAAAGAAATTATCCATCTTCCCTCAAAGGAAATGTTGAATATTCATGAATGGTTTTATGCCGGGTTGCGGCTTTCCATTATTTCCGGGGCCTATGCTATTCTGATAAAATTCGCGATCGATTGGTTTGATACACAGAAACTGAAGGCAGAAATTGTGAATCAAACCCAGACAAGCGAGTTGGCATTGTTGCGTTCGCAGGTTAATCCCCATTTTCTCTTTAATACCCTGAATAATATTTATTCCCTGGTATGTAAAAAATCGCCCGATGCCCCTGAAGCCATCATGAAATTATCTTCCATCATGCGATACATGCTTTATGATGCCAATACTGACGTCGTACCTCTGGAAAAAGAGATCGAATACCTCGGGAGTTTTATTGAACTCCAGAAATTGCGTATCCGGTATACGGATTTTGTGGAACTTCGCATCGAAGGAGAGGTGGGTAATAAAACCATTGCTCCTATGTTGCTGATCCCTTTTGTTGAAAATGCATTCAAGCATGGAAGTAAAACGGGGCCCTCGCCGGGGATCTTAATCCACCTGGTTGCAACGCCGCATCAGCTTCTTTTTGAGGTCACAAACCATCTGAAAAAAAACTTCCCTGGATCGAAAGACACCATTGGGGGTATCGGGTTAAATAATATCACAAGACGATTGGAAATTTTATATCCCGGGAAATACGCTCTTGAAACGACTCAGGATAATGATCTTTACAAGGTTAAACTATTAATACAGACATCATGAAGATAAATTGCATTGCGATCGACGATGAACCGCTGGCGCTGGATATCATCCGTGATTATTGTTCAAGGGTCCCTTTTCTGAACCTGGAGAAAACCTTTGAAAATGCTCTTGATTCGATCGAATATATCCGGGATCATCTTCTTGATCTCCTTTTTCTTGATATTCAGATGGAGGAACTCTCAGGAATCCAATTGCTGAATGCATTGAGCCACCGGCCTTATGTGATCTTAACTACTGCCTATGATTCCTATGCACTGCAGGGGTTTGAATTGGATGTGATAGATTATTTGTTAAAACCCATTTCTTTTGAACGGTTTGTAAAAGGAGTCAACAAGGTATATGAAAAGGTTCAGACCGCCCAGAGAGTCAACAGTTCTTCTGAATCCGGTCTGGCTATTGCCCCCGTAGATCCTTTCTTTTTTGTAAAAACGGAAACACGGATTGAAAAGATACGTTATGCCGATGTTCTTTTTATTGAAGGAATGGGTGATTACTGGCGCATCATCACCACTTCAAAAAAGATCATGAGCCTACTGAACTACAAAAAACTGGAGGAAATCCTTCCCCAGAATCAGTTTGTCAGAGTACATAAATCATTTATCATTGCGCTTGATAAAATCGACAGCGTGGAGCGGAACCGTATCAAAATCGGCGACCGGCTGATCCCTATCAGTGAAACCTACAGGAAAAATTTCTTCGACCGGATTGAAAAGAAATTATAATAAAGTAATTATTGAATTCCTTTATTGGTTGTACTTATCCGGCCACCTTAGAATAAAAATAATCCCTTCACACTTATCTCATGTGAAGGAATTTTTAATTTACAAGTACAAAATCCATCTGTTTCCTTGGCAGGTCAACTTTTTTAACCTTTATCCTGACTTTCCCCCCGAGTTTGTACTGTTGTCCTTTTCGTGAACCGATCACCTGGTAATTCTCTTCATCCAGGTAATAAAAATCATCGTACATGTCTCTAAGCCGGATCATTCCTTCGCACTTGGTTTCTACAATCTCTACAAAGATCCCCCATTTGCTCACCCCGGATATCAATCCCTCGAAGATTTGGCCTACTTTATCTACCATGAATTCTGCCTGTTTATATTTTATCGACATTCGTTCGGCGCTTTCGGCTTTTCTTTCCATTTCAGATGAATGTTCACACTTACTTTCATATTCTTCCCGGTTGGCAGATTTTCTTTTTAACAGATATTCCTGCAGCAACCGGTGAACCATGAGGTCGGGATAACGGCGTATCGGAGATGTAAAATGGGTATAATACGGAAAGGCAAGTCCGTAATGCCCGATGTTAGTAGTTGTATAGAATGCTTTTGCCATTGTCCGGACTGCGATGGTTTCCACCATATTTTCTTCACCTTTCCCTTTGATCTGTTCAAAGAGGTGATTGAACGACTCCGCAAGGCTTTTACGATTCGTGAAATTAATCTTGTAACCTAACTTGGCTATAAACTGGGTAAAATTTTCCAACTTCTCAGGTATAGGACTGTCGTGAACCCGGTAAACAAAAGTTTTTGGATCTGAATTTCCTTTTTTCTTTCCCACCCATTCGGCGACTTTGCGATTGGCCAGAAGCATGAAATCTTCAATCAGTTTATTTGCGTCTTTCATTTCCCGTAAGTAAATTTCCACCGGTTTCCCTTTTTCATCAAGTTTAAATCTGATTTCCTGCGTCTCAAAATTGAACGATCCTTTACGGAAACGCTCTTCTCTAAGTTTCGTGGCAAGTTTGTTGAATACCCGGATCTCTTCTGTATAATCTCCTTCCATTGATTCAATGATTTCCTGCACTTCATCGTAACTGAACCTCCGATTGGAATGGATGATTGTTTTCCCGAACCACTCATTGAGAACCCTTGCATTTTCATCCATTTCGAAAACGACCGAAAAACAAAGGCGGTCCTTGTCGGGTTGTAAAGAACACAGCTGGTTGGATAACCGTTCAGGAAGCATTGGGATCACCCGGTCGACTAAATAAATGGAGGTCCCGCGTACGTATGCTTCCTTATCAATGGCTGTTCCGGGTTTGATATAATAGGAGACGTCGGCGATGTGAACCCCAACTTCCCAGTTGCCATTTTTCAGTTTTTTCAACGAAATGGCATCGTCAAAGTCCTTGGCATCAACCGGATCAATGGTGATGGTAAAGACATCCCGGAAATCCTTTCTGTTGCGGATCTCCTCCTGGGAAATGCCAACCGGAAACTGTTCTGCTTCTTTTTCAGATGCCGGGGAAAAAAAAAGTGGAAATTCAAATTCGGCCAGGATCGAATCCATTTCTACATCATTGTTTCCCGGCATTCCCAATACATACTTGATCTCTCCAAAAGGATTTTCAGATTGAGGGGGCCATTCCGTTATCTCTGCAACAACTTTCTGACCGTTCTTTGCTCCGTTCAGGTGAGTTAACGGGATAAAAATATGTACCGGCATGGATGGATTATCGGGGATAAGAAAAGCGAAGTTCCTTGATACCTCTATAGTTCCAACGAACTGTTTTTTATTTCTTTTCAGGATCTCGACGACTTGTCCTTCTGTTTTTTTCCCTTTTCTTTTCGGGAACAACAATACCTTGACTTTATCGCCATGAAGTGAATGTGCAGTACTGGAAGGGGAAATGAAAACATCTTCTTCACTTTTATCATCCAAGATCACATAAGCTTTTCCGGTTTGTTTCATATCGATGGTGCCGGTCACATAGGCGCTTCCTTTGGAGGGAAACTTTTTACTTTTTTTGTTTATCTGATATTTACCTTGTTTGATCTCCTCCAGCTTTCCGGTTTCGGTAAGTTGCTCAATAATGCTCTTGACCAATTCTTTACTTGCATTATCACTCACTCCCAGCCGATCTGCTATCTGTTTGTAATTGAACGTGCCGAGCGGATTTCCCAGGAATATTTCCATTACACTCTTTACGAAGGTGTTTGAGCTTTTGTATGATTTTCTTTTTTTGTTACTCATTCTGTCATTGTTTCCTTTTCTTGTAGTAAAAGTAATATATTTTGAGCATTGTCTTGGTTTTTATTATACCTGATGCCATCCATCAGAAAATATAGAAAGAGGCTTACCTAACGGTAAGCCTCTTTCTTATTCGCCTGTCTGAAGACCAGGATGAAGAATTATCAGGATGTGAAATCAGGTGGGAAATTTGATAACAATTTGTTATCTTTGGCGGCGGAATTTTTGGATCTAATATAGCTACATATTTTATTCCATCACGATCCCTTCTTCATACTGGTCTTTTTCAGGTTATCTTTTGTTTCTTTTTTTCGTCTTTATTGGTTAATACTTATTTTATTTGTATTTCTTTAAGGTTGAAATGATTACTGTTCGCTATCCGTCCAGACTGAAATCAGGGTAAGGGAAGTTGCTTCTGCATAAACTCCCCAACTGTTTTCATCGATTGGTACCGTAATGGCTTGTGTTTCGGATATTGCGAATGGCCCGAGGATAATAGAATTGTCAAGCCGATAAATATAAACTACCATAGAGGATCCACCTATAATAGGACCCGTTGATGCTGGTGACCCGTTATTGGAAACATTCATTTGCCGTTTCGCATAGGCTGGAAAATTGCAGCTGAGATTCGAATTGTCTTCCTGAAAAAAGGCTTTATCTTTCACTGGAACATTGTAAGAAGGAATCGGGTTTCCCGCTTTAGCAAAAACTACGGTAATAATCAGAATCGAGACTGTAAGAAAAAATATTTTTTTCATTTTGTTTACTCTTTTATGGTTTTTTGTTCAATAAATGAATTATTTGTAAAGTTACATTAGTAATTTTGTCTGCGCAATAGTGGAAACCCGTAAAATGAAATAGCGGAAACCCGCTATTATTTTCGGCAAAAAAAAAATTAATCTATTGATTATTAATAAAATAAAATTTTTCATGGCGGCTAAATTGGCCGCCATGAAAAATTTATTTTTGACGGATTTTTGATGAGATGGAAGAAAAGTGTGATTTTTTTTGTTAATAACTAACCGGTTTTTGTTAATAACAGCATTGCATAAACTACAAAATTAAGGGAAAGATGAAAAAGGGGGGGGTCAGATAACTCCCCTTTCAAAGAGGATTTTCACAAGTTCTGTATTATTTCGGGCGCCGCATTTTTCCCGTATGCTTTTTATTGTTTTCTCAACTGTTGAGAGACTAAGGTTTCTTTTCTCGGCAATTTCCTGTTGGGTTAGGCCATTCGCCAAAAAAATAACATATTCTTTTTGGTTCGGTGTCAGGATGAATCTGGGGTCGGCAAATCCCGTGCGAAAGGCCTGTTCTCGTTCCGGTTCTATCATCCCTGTAAATACAGTCATCCCCTGGAAAACTTTTTCAAGCGTCTGGCGGATCTCGTTTCTTTCTGAACTCTTCAATAAATAAGCTGTGGCGCCTGCTTCAAACATTTTTCTTTGCCATAGAGTCGAATCTTCAGAAGTAAAAATCACAATGGGTTTCCCGGGAAAATGTTCTCTGAGTTTTTTCATATTCTGTAATGGGTGGTATCCTGGGATCCATAGATCCAGAAGCAAAATATCAAATGATGACGGATCAGTTTTTGTGATAGTTTCATCGACATTGGTGGCGCTACCGATTATCTCAATTCCGTCCCGGGCAGGTCGGAATGTATTTCGTAATCCTGCAATGATAATCGGATGGTCCTCGATCGTAAACAACCTTATCATGAATCGCTGATAGTCATACCGTTCTTATTTTCCCCTGAACTAATGGAAATTTTATTTCCCACGAGGTTCCATCCCCGGGAGATGACGTTATTTTTGCAGAACCGTTCAATAATTTAGTTCGCTCAAAAATATTCATTAACCCCATTCCTTTTTTCTCAATCAGTCTTGAATCAAATCCGGGTCCATTGTCATTATAGTGCAGGATCAATTCATTAGTGGTTTCTTGAAATGCGATGCTTACATAACTTTCTTTTGAAGATGAATCTGTAAACCAACTACTTTCCTGATATCTTCACATAACCCGAGAATCAGTTCCTCAAATGTAAAATTATCCAGCATGGCTTTGTTCATCCGGTGAGAGATCAATCGTATACTTTTTCCAAGGTTCTTTATTTTACCCTGAATTTCTTTCTTTATTTTGGTATCTGGTAAATCCAGGTTTTCAATCTCCCCGGTTATGCCCAGTACCAGTTGTCCGGTGATATCATGCAGTTCTCTTGCAGTTCTTGCTTTTTCATTTTCTTCCATTTCAATGATCCGTTTGGCCGACTGGATCTGCTGAACATGGAGCTTCACCCGGTTTCGCTGCTGCAACCAGAGAATGATGAATACAAACCCGATGATCATAAAAATAGTGATCGTCAGCCCTAACCGTGTCTTCTGCAACCGGTTTTGCTGCATCATAATTTTTCTTTGATTGTCATGAATGGTCAACTCTTTGCTTTTCAGATCCAATAACACACCCAGTAACCTCACCTGTTCAGAGGCCTGAGCCTTATCCGCTGTTATTCTTTTATTCATTGCCGTTTTTTGCCATTTTGCGGCTGCTTTAAAGTCTCCTTTACGTATAAGTACATCTGCATAGGTGTCGTACAACGTAGCCATCCAGTCATTGTTTTTCTCTTTCTGGGCAAGCGGGATGGCGTGATCTACCAGACATGTTTCGGCTGCCTTTATATCCCCCTTCTCAAGATAACTATAAACCATATTATTATATGCCCCCATTTCAACTTCCGTCAGGTTGTTATTCCGGGTTATTTTTAATGCTTCCCTGAAATAGAAGAGCGCTGTATCCGGGTTCGTTGCACGAAATCCCATATTGATATAGATTCTCGCTAATCCTTCCTCATTTCCTTTGTTTTTTATCAAGTAACGAATGGCTTCTTTTTCGAGTTTGAATTCCTTGGCAGGATCCTTTTCAAAAAGGGCAAGATTTCCAAGTGAAAGACCTATTTGTCTGGGGATCGAATACCTGACTGCAATTTTATTTGCCGAATCATACATTTTCAGTGCATTATCACTGTTTTGAATGTCGATGTTGATATTTCCAAGTGTATTATAGGCCTGTGACATCGTGGTATAATCTTTCTGTGAATCCGCAAACTTGATACAGGAATCCAATAAGACAATCGCCATTTTGAAATCTTTTGCTATATAATAAAGTGTAGCACAGTTGAGAAGTAGAAAGGGTTTCGGAGCATTAATCTTGGCGCTGTCTGCAAGTTTCAATGCTTTGTTGAAATAAATGTAACTCGAATCTTTATTCTTCATATAGAAGGCCTGCCCCATCAATGAATACCCATGAATAAGATCTTCTGATGTTCCTAATATGCGTGCATAGTTTAATGCTTTTTGTGCATTCTTTAAGCAAAGATTTGGATTGTTGGATACCATGGTCTTTACAAGTGAATCCATTTTTTTAATGGAATCCTTAAGAGAATTCAGTTTGGAGGGATCAATTGGAACCGGATTGGAGAAAGAACCTAACGGGGATAATTCTATAAGGAATCCCAGAGACAATCCGAGAATTATCGAATTTAAGCACTTCATTTAATTATTTCCTACCGCTCAGCTAACAAAGATACAAAACAAAAAGTACAATATATTTCAAATTATTTCTTTTCGGGATTTTTGTTTTGAAATTCATAGACATTAAAGGGTTATTCTTGCTGTGAATCTAATACAGGTAACGCCCCAAGTAATGATTTTGTATATTCCTTTTCCGGAAATGAATAAATTTTATCTGTATCTCCAATTTCTTCAATTCTGCCGTTTCGCATCACGATGAGCCTGTCGGACATGAACCGTACTACTGACAGATCGTGTGAAATGAAAACGTAAGTGAAGTTAAATTCGTTTTTCAATTTGTTAAGAAGGTTGAGGATCTGCGCTTGTATGGAAACATCCAGTGCGGAGACTGATTCATCACAGATGATCAGCCTGGGTTGAACGGCTAGTGTTCTTGCAATACACACCCGTTGCCGCTGCCCACCTGAAAATTCATGGGGATACCTGCTAAAATGCTCACGGCCAAGGCCTACCATTTCAAGTAATTCAATGGCTCTGCGTTTTCTCACATCCCAGCCGGTGTATTGAGCCTGCATAAACATCGGTTCCATGATGGTAGCCCCAGCTGTTAATCTTGGGTTGAGTGATGAATAGGGATCCTGGAAAATGATTTGAAGGTCTCTTCGGATTGATTTTAATTTTTTTTGCGATAAGCCCTGGATCTCCCGACCATCGAAAATAATTTTTCCAGACCTGGCCCTAATTAATTGAAGGATGCTTCTTCCCAGTGTGGTCTTTCCGCTCCCTGACTCACCCACAATGCCCAGTGTTTCCCCGGGATATACATCAAAAGACACGTAATTGACTGCTTTTACAAATGCATCGGGTTTCCCGAAAAAAGAATAATGGGATGGAAATTCTGTTTCCAAATCTTTAACTTGCAATATCGGTGGATGGGAATAGATTATTTTATGCCGGTTTTTTCGTTCCTCTGTAGTCTCTGCTTCCGGTACCGGAATTGGCGGAATCCCTGGTTCTAAAAATTCCGTGATGGTAGGAAGCCTTTTTAACCGTTTGTTTGCAGGAGGACGGCATTTTAACAAACCTGAAGTATAGGGGTGTGAAGGCGATCTGAAAAGTGTAACTGTTTTACCTTCTTCCACAACTTTTCCTTTATACATAACCAGAATACGGTCTGCAAAATCTGAAACAAGCGCCAAGTCATGGGTGATGAATAAAATACTCATACCATGCTTTGTCTGTAACTCTTTCATGAGGTCAAGTATGGTTTTCTGAACCGTAACATCCAGTGCAGTGGTAGGTTCATCCGCAATGAGCAGATTAGGATTGCACGACATGGCAATGGCGATCATTACACGCTGTTTTTGTCCCCCGGAAAGCTGGTGAGGGTAAGATTCGAAAATAGCTTTGGGTCTTGGAAGTCTGACTTCGTTAAACCAGTCTAGCGTTCTCAATTTGGCCTCTTTCCTGCTGATCTTCAGGTGCCATCGCATAGTTTCTGTAACCTGGAAACCACATGTAAGGACTGGATTTAACGAGGTCATCGGTTCCTGGAAGATCATTCCAAACTCTTTACCCCTGAAACGCTGCATCTGTTTTTCGGTAAGCGACAACAGGGAAGACACTGATCCATGGGTATCCCGGAAAAAAATATTCCCTTTTTTGATCTCTCCTTCGGGATATGGGATCAGCCGTAGCAATGAAAGTGCAGTGACTGATTTTCCGGATCCTGATTCCCCGACAATTCCCAAGGTTTCGCCGCGTTCCAATGAAAAACTGACATCCTCAATCGCTGTCGTAATTTCATGCTCGTGATGAAAAACAACCGTAAGGGCACCTACTTCTAAAATCGTTTGTTGATCCATTTCTCCGGAAACAGAATTTTCATATTCGTTTTACTGTAGCAACAAGCTAACTGGCAATCAATGAAAAAGGATAATTATTCTGGTATTACTTTTTCAAAATTAACCGATAAAGCAATATGAATTATATGATATGCTATTAATTGATGATTTTATTTCATTACTCTTTCCGAAAATTTGCGCAGCCTGTGGAAACAGCCTTTGGAAACAAGAAGAAACAGTGTGCCTTTCCTGTGAATTTCATCTTCCGCGAACGAATTTTCATCTTTCCCATGAAAATCCGGTCAGCCAGTTGTTCTGGGGAAGGGTAAACCTGGAAAGTGCTGCCGCTTTCCTTTATTTTAATAAAGGAAATAAAGTTCAACGGCTGATTCACCAACTGAAATACAAAGGGCGTAAGGACATCGGGATCTATCTTGGCCGGCAATATGGGCAGCATCTGAAATATTCTCCTTTTTTCCAGATGGTTCAATTAATCGTGCCGGTGCCGCTTCATCCAAAAAAACTTTTGCAAAGGGGATATAACCAGAGTGAACAATTTGCAATCGGGCTTGGAGAAACCATGAAGATACCGGTAGATCCATATGCCATCTGCCGCAAAAAAGAAACTGAGACGCAGACTAAAAAATCACGGTTCAGACGATGGCAAAATGTGGCGGAAGTTTTTGATGTAACAAATCCCGGGTCGATGGAAATGAAACATGTTCTTCTTGTTGATGATGTAATCACCACAGGTGCAACCCTTGAATCCTGTATTCATGCACTTTCGTCCATCCATGGGATCCGGATCAGCGTGGCAACAATTGCAGTAGCTCCTGCTTAACGTTTTCCCCCAAGGATACATGTTTTCTTTAAATGGCTGAGTTTCCCTTCTGGTTTTATCAATTCGATATAAAGGATATAAATCCCGATGGGCGATTTTTGGTTTGTATCATTCCGGCCATTCCAGATTATTCCATCCTCTGTCGATAGCAACCTGTTTTTCGCAAGACATCGGATTCGATTCCCACCGACATCAAAAATAGTGATGTTTACCAGATAACCCGGATCGTTTAAAGTAAATTTCACCAGTAAAACATCGTCTTTACCGTCATCATCCGGTGTGAAAACGAAAGGCGAGAGGCTTACTGCATCCATACTGGGATCAATCCGTAAAAACTCAGAATTCCGGTACCCCGGGGTGGCAAATCCGCAGTTTTCTGAAGCGGAATGCCAGTTATCAATATCCTCCGAAGGAAGTGCAGGATTTACCCGTTCGAGCGAAATGCCATTGGTTATGGTCAAGAGATCCGAATACATCGTTGGTGAATAATAAACACGGTCTATGAGAATTCCATCATTTTCTCTTGCTAAAACAACAATTCCATGGTTTCTGTCAAGGGAAGGCAATGCGGTCATTTTCACAAAAGCATCTGTATCCGGACAATAATATCTTTTCAGGATATCGCTTGGTTCTTTTGTTAATACGTAAAAATCACCGGGAAAAGAGAGAAGGTTACTTTTCGATATGGATTTCAAATCGGTTCCCAGGTTTTGAATGCTGTCAAATGAACCCAGCGCAAGTTCATGCAGGTTCAGGATTTTTTCAGAACGGTTGAAGATTTCTATGAATTTTTCACCATTTGTTTCAGGATTTGCAAGGATTTCGTTAATGACAAGGTCGCCGGGTAAAATGGAATCCGGAAGTCCGATCCTGATTTGCCGGGCAGTATCCAACAGATTTCCTACACAATCAGAGGGGGGGATTTTACAGGATAAAAAGTAAAGATGTTTTTTTTCAAGTGGCTTGGCCAGGTTAATATAGGCAGAACTATACCCGGGCGGAACTGCCGAGATGCTGATAGGGGTATATTCACCTTGGTTAAGATGCCACTGGTTTGCATCGCTAATACTAAGACTGTCCATGGATTCAGAAAATTCAATTTCAATGGTACTATCGGAAATGATTCGTGACCTTTTCAGGTATGGCTGAACATTATCCGGATGGGAAGCATGAACAGAATTGATCGTCCCGGGAGTTCCTCCTTTTGTATCCACAGAAGCCTTCCAGTTATCCTGGCATCCGCAAGGATTCTCCGTATCAATCATTTCAAGCGACCAGCCTCCGTTCTCCTTCAGCGCATCCTGATACCAGTCAGGGGTATATGTCACGGCATGGATCACCTTCCCGTAAGCATTCTTCAAAACCAGCGTAGTTCCTTCATTCGAGAGTGTTGAATAGGATGTAAAGAGATCAATACACGGCCCATAAAAATTCATCATGATGCCCTTGGTCAGGATCAGATATCCATAAGGAGCAATGCTGACGCAGGGAAAAGTTTTTGCGGAAGAACCATATTCAAAAGTCCATCCAATCAGGTTAACAGGAAACCGGGTGCGGTTATAAAGTTCAACATATTCACTTTCCGGTAACCCGGTTACCGGCTCCGGGTCAGCCATAATCTCATCCATTATGACATCCCAGGTTTTTACCCGGTAATTAGAAAAGGGAACTGCTGTTTCCGGCAATACATTTCCTGCAAGGTCAAGAATGCCCGAGATGACCAGGGTATCGAAAATTCCATCCGGGAAAGGTTGCTGAAAAGTTAACATGACTTTTTTCCCATTCATAGGATCGGGTATTGCCAAAATCGGATTTCTGTTCATTTTGGAATAATAATGATGGATGTCCCGGGCCGATGTGACTCCGACATTTTCCGAAAATATTACCAACAGGTGTGTACTATCTGTTAATGTCAGGGAATCTACAGAAGGAGGAAGGGTGTCAATTTGGATATTACCCACATAAAAATCGTCGAAGTAGAATTTTGTTGAATTGCTTGTAGTATATTGGCAAAAAACACCAAACCAGGAAGAAGAAGACGCCCCCGAATCCATATATTGGCCTTCTTCCAAATAATTCGTACCACCAGCGTTATCCGAATAGAGTGTCCACATTCCTGTGGAATCATGGATCATTTTCAACCGGATGACATTGGTCGAATGATTTGTGCAGGAATAAGTACCCCGGAAAAGTTGTTCCATCTGGGTTCCGGTTTGTTTGAGGAAGGAAATGCTGTCGTTGCTTCCTCCGATTTGAAGAAAATAACCGTTTACAGGGCCTTTGAGGTTAGCGTTGTCAGAAACCAGGTATACCCTTGCATAATTATTCACCGAGGTATTGAACGATAATTTCACCCAAAGTGTCCATTCGGTTTTTTCAACTCTTGAATTAGTAGTAACAAGCACCGAGACGTCAGTTCCCGAAGCTGAAAGATGGAGCTGTTTGGCTGTATTAATTTCAAATTTTCCGGTATCGCCAATCCACTGAGGGTTCCGTGTAAAATCGCCATCGGTAAAATCATCACTGAACTGGGCCTTTAAATTAATTGTCAAGCTCACCAATATTATAAGAACAAACTGCTTTTGCATATCGTTTTTCTCCTTAATCGGAGAAAATCGAAAAGGTAATACATCAAATTCAAATTTCTTCAATTACCTTTGTTCCTCATAAAAATTAACCATCGGGGAATTCATGAAAATTGCAGTCGTTGGAGCTACCGGCCTGGTGGGTCGTGAAATGCTGAAAGTTATCGAGGAACGGGATTTAGATTCTTTCCGGTTGTTACCGGTTGCCTCTCCGAAATCGACAGGAAAAACGATTTCTTTCAGAGATGAGGAGTGTATCATCCTGACAAACGAACAGGCCATCACTGAGAAACCGGAGATCGCCATCTTTTCTGCAGGCGGATCGACTTCCCTGCAATGGGCCCCCAGGTATGTTGCAGCCGGTGCAACGGTGATCGATAATTCATCAGCATGGCGAATGAACGAGGAAATTCCTCTCGTGGTTCCGGAGATCAACGGAAATATTCTCACAAATCAGGATAAAATCATTGCAAATCCAAATTGTTCAACTATTGGTATTGTTGTTGCTCTCGCGCCTTTGCATAGAAAATACAAGATCAAACGAATCGTGATTTCAACCTATCAGTCGGTGACCGGAACGGGGATCAAAGCGGTGAGGCAGCTTGAAAATGAAAGGCAAGGCGTAGTAGGAGAAATGGCCTATCCTCATCCCATCGACCTTAATATTTTTCCACATGGAGGTTATTTTCTGCCTAATGGATATACTTCCGAAGAAATGAAACTGGTAAATGAAACCCGGAAAATACTTGCTGCTCCTTCTTTACAAATCACCGGGACTGTGGTCCGCGTACCAGTGACAGGAGGTCATTCTGCTTCTGTTAATGTTGAATTTGAAACAGTGGTTGATCCTGGACAGGCAAGGGAGCTCCTTTCTCAAACAGAAGGAATAGTGGTTCAGGATGACCCGGCAAATAATTTATATCCTATGCCTTTGTATGCTCGTGGAAAAGATGATGTCTTCGTGGGGAGGATCCGTAAGGATGAATCCCAGCCGAATACGCTGAACCTCTTTATTGTTACGGATAACCTCCGGAAGGGAGCTGCCACCAATGCCGTCCAGATTGCACAGTACCTTCTGGCTCATGGTTTTTTCAGATAGATTTCCTAAAATTTAAGATATCACTGCATTTTTTTCTTTGTGCGAAAGGGAAAAATTTTCATCGATGAACGACTATATGTAATTTATTGTATATTTGTTTCAGGAATAATTTGCATGCGAATAATTTCATACAAAGAAACCATTAATCAAAACCAACCTGATATTATGAAGAAGATTACCAAACTTTTCATGGCCATTGGATTGTTCGTTGCTGCTGCAGGATTTATTTTTTCCGGCTGCACGAAGGAAGGACCCCAGGGGCCATCCGGTACCAATGCAGCTGCGACATGCCAGGAGTGTCATAATTTTTCCGATACCATCGTTGCAAAGTTTTTCCAGTATGATGCATCACAGCATGCAACCGGTAGTACTACTATTAGGGCTACCAGTAATATATGTGCTCCCTGCCATTCCAGCCAGGGTTTTACAGAAACAGTTACGACCGGAGCATTCAATACTTTAGCCGGGATTAATAATGCAGCGCCGATCAACTGCCGTACTTGTCACCAGATCCACAGAACATACACAAGTGCCGACTGGTCATTGGCAACAACTGCTGCATATCGTATGCGTTATGATTCCACGGTAACTGTCCATTTTACTGCCAATGGAGGATCTGCAAATCTTTGCGGAAGATGCCACCAGGCCCGGGTAGCAAGTCCGGCTTTAACCAAACCTTCATCTAATACTGATTCTATCAGCATTCTAAATAACCGCTGGGGGCCGCATCACGGACCACAGTCGAATATACTTGCCGGCAAAGGTGCCTATAACGATGAAGCTTTTGGCAATTCACCGCACAAAGACACTGCTGCATGTATTGTCTGTCATGGCGGCTATGCCCAGGGAAATATTGTTGGAGGACATACCTTGAAGATGACCAGTACAGAAACCGGCGATAACATCGCTGTTTGTAACCGTACAGGCTGCCATAATGGTGCAACTTCTTTCAACATTGGGGGAGCGCAAACAACAATCAGTGGTCTCTACCAGCAATTAAAAGTAAAGCTGACCACTTTCAACATGCTGGATACCACCACCATGACGATCAAACCAAATAAATATGCACAGGCTGATCTTGCCGTATTCTGGAATTTCATGCTAATAGATGCTGACCGCAGTATGGGTGTTCACAATTATCAGTATACCCACGATTTGCTGCAGGCCGGAATTGATCATTTTATTACAAAAGGTTATTAATCGTTTTTTATATGGATGAAAAGGCTTCAGAATTTCCCTGAAGCCTTTTTTTCGGTATTTAACGTAAATATCTTATTTTTACTTTTGATATTATTATTGTCAATTAAAAAAACTTTTCATCATGCAAAAGAAAATCTTTGGTGGTTTGTTGGTATTCCTGATTGGAGTGTTGATTATTACATCTTGTGCTAAAGACACTGTCGTACATGCACAAATCAATCCCAACCTGAAAATCAGCTTTAAAGATACTATTCAGCCGATCTTCACAGCCGGTTGTACGGCTTCATTCTGTCATTCGGGAACTGTAACCCCAAACTTGCAAACAGGACAAGCTTACAACAGTCTTAAATCGGGAAACTATATCAACACTGGTTCACCGGCTCAAAGTATAATTTATACAGAAATGGCGCCCGGAGGAGGGATGTCAAGTCATTGCACAGCCAATCAGGCCGACCTTGTTCTTGAGTGGATCAAGCAAGGTGCATTGGACAATTGATCTGGTCATTCATTTTTAATAAATTTTAATCAATATGCATAAATTTATACCTGTTTTTATGAAAAAATTTCTTTTTGGTTTGATCTTTTTTTTCACGAGCGTTGGCACTGTTTTTGCCCAAGATTCCATCCCTGCAATAACAAAAAAAACCTTGGTAAAAGCCCCATTTGAAAGTGGTTATTTTATTGATGATCAAACGGTTGCACTACCTCCGGCTCATTCACTGCAGTTGATAATACAGCATCGGTTCGGGACGATCC
>JBEKST010000022.1:0-18018 GCA_049516815.1 Bacteroidales bacterium
CATGGCGCACTTTAGATTTTTAGATTCAGGCTTGTAATATCTTTATCTCTCAATATCTTCCAGACCGGTTGTGATTTTTTAGTTATAAAGTTTTGAATTATATCTTACAATTCCCCGACAGATCATGCTAGGATGCTGGGTAAGGGGTTTGCTGTTGGATGTATATTTACCACATTGATAGTGCGGGAAAGAAATGGATCTTGCCAAAGTGAGATTTTAATCTCACGAGTCGGCAGTTAAAATCATGGTCAGTTAAAATCAGTGAAAATATTTGCAGTGTTCAAAAGGCAGTTAATAGCATCATTACTCGACATCTAATCAATCCGAAAGCGATTTCTGCGGACTCGCGGGTACCCATTAGCACGAAATTCTCAAAGGAAAGATCCCGCTCACTGTGGTCAATTATTCTAATTGGATAAAGTGAAAGGAAATGGGAAAATTATGGGGTCGTGTAGGTATAAAAGTATTCAACTAACGAAAAAACCACTTGAATATATTTCGTAAGTGGCTGATGTTGAGGTGGGAGTTACTGGATTCGAACCAGTGACCCTCTGCTTGTAAGGCAGATGCTCTGAACCAACTGAGCTAAACTCCCAAATTGCCGGTGCAAAGGTAGATATTATTTCTTTCCGGCAAAATCGAAGTACTTTGAAGAATTTGAAACTAAAGTCCAAGCCTATCAAAGGGAGATGGAAATAAAAAAACGAAAGGACAGAAAATACATCGAATCTCTTTCCCAATAAAGGTTCAGAGCATCCCGGTCGCAAGACCGGGAGGGTCACTGGTTCGAATCCAGTAACTCCCACAAGCAAATCAGCCACTTGCAACAGTTTTTGTGAGTGGCATTTTTCTTTTGTAGTAACGTTTGTAGTAATTTTTGTGATTATACTTGGAATCTGAACCACCTAAAGACATGGAAGGTGTGTAATTCACCAAACCATCCTTCACCCAGTTTGTCGGACCTTCTTTTCCTCCTATAGATAGAACCTCGTCCTGTCCTGTTCCGGGCACAAATTGTAATAAGTAAATTCCCGAAATTCAATGAGTTGCGTGGAATTTCTTAATAAAAGGGACGGCAGGGGGACGATAGAATCAAACTCATATTATTATTATCTATTTTTGCAATAGTATAAATCAGAAATAATATCAAGGTTATAGGTTGTACTCTTAATAACTATAAGATTTACTGTAAATTGGATCGAATTGTCTTACACCATCACACTTGGTGAACAGCAATTCATTCTTCTTTAATTAGTGCAACATCGATACAATAATTGAAAAATATCAGACTGATACTGTGCTTTGAGTTGATTGTACGAAGATGACGGATGAACCAGGGTTATTCATAATTAGTCTTTTGCAGCTCAATGCGTCTCCGCAGTGATTTGTAGAATTATTGCTTTTGAGACAACTTCATTTTTAGAATACATCAGGATATGATGAGGCAGAGAAAAAGTTGGAGATAAAGACTGATAAGATTATCCACTCTATGAACCTGAAATAAATGGCTACATTCACTGATCGGGTATTCTGCAGACTTAAGTATGGAGCAACATTACTTGCGATCCTTCTATCCTTTTCTCCCGGCCTGAAGTCCTATCCGCAGGGACCCATGGTATTAACAAATTCTGAGACCGGCTGGGGCACTGAGAAAGACACGAGCCATGTTTCACGAAAGCAACGGATACGAATAAAGAAAAGCCAGGTCTTTTATGATTCAATATATCACAAATTCGCCAGAAATAAATTTTCGAAAGCCCTGTATGACCTGACATTTGTTCCTCACGGATCTGCCGGGGTTCCGGTTCCGGTACATCAAATAAAAAGTGAAATACCTTTCAGAAATTACCAGGGAAAAATAATACGGAAAGTACTAATTTATTCGCTCGATCCGCTTGGCACATCTATTACGGACACAGTAAATAGGACAAAAAGTAGTGCGGCAAGATTTATTAATAGGATTCACCTGGAAACCAAAAAGTCAGTTATCAGAAAAAACCTTTTTTTTAAGCCCGGTCAGGCCATCGATGCCCGGTTGCTTGCTGAAAATGAAAGGCTTCTGCGGCAAATCAATGCGTTCGATGATGCCAATATTATGGTTGCTCCTATTGAGTCCTCCTCTGACTCCGTCGATATTATCGTGATCACAAAAGATGTCTGGTCAATTGGAATTGGTTTTGGCACAATCAATATAGACAAGGCAGCTATCAGGTTATATGATGCAAATTTCCTTGGATTTACAAATCTATTGTCGACCCAGGTGTCGATGAAAACAAAGAGAGCGCCGTTTTTCAGGTTTGACGGTCTTTCCTATGTCTTTAAAAATATTGGCGGATTCTTTTTCGATTACGCTATCGGAGCATCGCAGGATGATGACGGAAATCAGAACTTTTATTCCATCCTTCAAAGGGAATTCTATTCCAATATGACCAAATGGGCCGGGGGAATCAGTTTTAATTATTTCCGGGATGCAAATATCATCAATGATTCGCTGAAAATCATTTCCTATAATACTACGGGAGGTCTATGGGCAGGGAGAGCATTTTTGCTTAAAAAGTCGAGACAGCAAATCCGTTTAGTCATCGTGGAATCAGCCAATATAAAACACTATTCTTCCCGACCTGCAATTACACCGGATTCCAATAAGAGGTACTATGACATATCCCGGCTTTTAACCGGAGTGGCAATTTCGAATAATCGGTATTATCTGACCCATTATGTGACACAATTCGGAAAGACTGAAAACATTCCATACGGTTATCTTTTTCAGGGGACTGCCGGTCCGGAGGTAAATAACTTTTATACCCGGTTATTTAGTGAACTATTGATTTCAGCCGGAGATTTCGTGGGAAATACAGGTTATTATTATGGAAGAATTTCCCTGAGTGGCTATTTCCATCATTTTTCATTTGAAGATGCAATTCTGAAGATCCAGGGTAACTGGTTATCGCCTTTAATGATGACCCCAAACAAAAGATTTAAATTCCGTACCTATTTATGGTCGGATTACAGGCTTGGTTTTAATTTTTTGAAAAATAATACGGATCATGTTGACTTTACCCAAATCCTTGATATCAGGAAAGGCAGTGAAATCAACAACATAGAAGGAGATCACTCCGTTTCAGCATCAATAATGACCATTATGTTCACTCCCTGGCAATTCTACGGATTTAAATTTGGCATCATGGCGCGTCTCCAGGGCGGCCTTATCGCCCAAAACAAGAAACCGATATTCACCCGGTCATTTTACTCAGGTATTAAAGCCGGTTTCCTTATTAAAAATGATAATCTGATTTTTCCAACCTGGGTTTTTTCTGTAAGTTATTTTCCAAATACGCTCCGGGGAAGTCCAATGTATTTCATTATCTTTGAAAATAACCCTTACCTGAATATGCCTGATTTCAATGTGCGATCAACCAGTACCGAATCCCTTCAAAACTGATCCCTAAAAGGCGATTAAAAAAGTGACTGAGATGTTCACATTGGATATTCCGTCCTGATCCTTCTATTTTTTCAATGGGGTACTCTTCAACACATTACCTTTGGGAGAGAACTGGGCTTCAAACCCTACTTTATTTGTTTTCAGGTCAATCTTATAGATTAATCCCTTGTTTTTGGCTTTAACTTTGGCAACTTCTGAAATCTGATAACCAGCAAAGTTTTTGGCAACAGAAGCAGTAACTTCTTTTGGAAGGTCGGATTCTTTTATTATAGTTTCAGTTTCAAGCCATTCGCCCGATGAATTAAAGTCGGCGGACATTTCGACTCCATTGTCCTTAAAGGTGACTTCATAGTCATTTTTCCCCATTTCGTATTTTATGCTGGTGGCAGCAGGGAATTTTTTTGCAAAGGTTTGTTTTACTGGCGCTGGAACCTCATCAGGCGGGATGTTTTGAGTATAAACCATTAAACCGATCAGCAAGCATGCTGACAGCGATGCAATTAATTTTTTCATGATTTGAATGATGTTAAGGTCAACGTCTGATTTTTTAATACCCTTTGATAAAGTTGCTTTTGTGGTGTATTAAATTACAACACAAAATTCTGATTCTTTTTGTTGAAAACCGTTATACAACTTTAGAAATAAGTTACATCTTTCACATATTTTCCAAAGTCTTGCGACTCTTGCGCCTGAGAATTTTAAAGTGAGAAGGGGTAAGTCCTGTCATTTTTTTCGGAAGGATATTTCTTATCCACCCTCTTTAACGAAAACGTATTTCCGGGATAAATTTTACAATTTTTGGTGTAAATTTGCGAAGTTCATTCTTTTTTATAAAAAATTCACTGGCAAACTGAAAATCTATATCAAATACATGGTTACCATCCGGTGCAAGATGGTCGTGAAGTCCGAGTTGGAAAAACTCGGGATACATTACGCATCTGTTGAACTGGGCGAAGTTGTGACACTGGAAGATCCAACCCCGGAGCAACTTAATCAGCTGTCTGTTGGCCTTAAAAAGACAGGGCTGGAACTGATGAGTGATAAAAAAAGCATTCTTGTTGAAAAAATAAAAGCGGTTATCATTGAATTGGTTCATTATAATGATGATCAGCTCAAAATAAATCTTTCCGATTATCTGACTGAAAAACTGAATTACAATTACACCCACCTTGCCAATCTTTTTTCTGAAGTTAAAGGGATCACCATTGAACAATTTTACCTTTCCCATAAAATTGAAAAGGTAAAAGAACTGCTCGTGTATGATGAGCTCAGTCTTACCGAAATTGCTCACAAGCTTCATTACAGCAGCGTAGCCCACCTGTCAAACCAATTCAAAAAAATGACAGGTCTTACCCCTTCTCACTTTAAAATTCTCAGGCGCAAGAGGCGCAGCACTTTGGAAAATATATGAAAGATGTAACTTATTTCCAAAGTTATGTAACATTTCTGCTCACAATGGATCGCACCTTTGTAGTGTAATTTACTATTCCCGATTTTCTCGCCACAATGAATAAAATTAGTAAAATCATCCTGCCCCTGGCAGTACAAGCAATAATTGGTGCAATCATTTCCAAAATCATTCAATCATGGATACAATCGAGGTTGAAAAAGCAAAAGCTTTCATAATTGTCGAGATCATTGAATATGTTCCAAATTCGGTGGTCATTAAAACCATTATTAAAAAAACGACGGGGAACGTCACAGCGGTTTCAATTGATGGCGGTGAAGCGATGATTGAAAAAATAATCCCGTTCGACAAGTTTGTCCAGATCATTGATGGCAAAGCGGAGGTTGTAATTGACGGGATATCCAATTTCCTCGCGACCGGCGAGTCAATTATCATACCTGCTCATACTCCCAATATTGTAAGAGCCAATGAACGGTTCAAGATGATCTCGACCATTATAAAGAACGGTTACAGTTAAATTGCAGCAGCATTATTGATCATATAAATTCAATCATTCATCCTAAAAAAAAAAAAATGAAAAAATTATTTTTACTCCTGGCTATAGCAGCATTTATGGCAGGAACAATGTTAACTGGCTGCCAGTCTTCTGAAAAAAAAGTAAAGAATGCCCAGGACAAATTGCAGGAGGCAAAAGATAAAGTGACAGTGGCGGCACATGACCTCGACCAGGCGATTAAAGACTCCATCCAGCAATTCAGAAAGGAAGCGGCTGAAAGAATCAGCGACAATGAAAAAAGAATTGCAGAATTCCGGGTTAAAATTAGTAAGCAGAGCAAGGAGGTTAGGGCCAGAAGCGAACAGAAACTGGCCGAAATGGAACAACAAAACAGGGAACTGAAAAGGAACCTGGAGGAATTCAGGGAAGACAGCAAGGATAAATGGGTTGCCTTCAGGGTCAAGTTTAAACACGATATGGACAACCTCGGAAAAGCCTTCAAGGATTTTTGGACAAAGGGAAAATAAAACAAAATCCTTTTCCGGAAATCTGTATTCTTTACAGAAAAGGATTCTTCTGGGGGAAAAGTAATTAAATATAATTCTTTCGAATGTATTGCAAAAACATCAAAGCTGTCTCAAAGGGTAAAAATTACAACAAACATGCGAAGACGCAAAATAAATTCATTACTGATTTTCAATTCCCTGCTTCCCGGCAGGCAGGTTTGAGCCGTGGCGCTTTAGCAATGAGAGAAAAAAACAGCCTTTTGAGACAGTTTTCCGGTGTTTTGCCTGGAACTAAAAACTTAAAAAGGCATGATTGGTAATGAAGTAAAAATACCAGTTTACGCTAAGGCAGTTATTCTTTTCATCGGCTTACTTGCCTTGTTGGCATTGTTGTACATCGCTCGGGAGATTATCGTCCCCCTCGTTTTTGCAACCATCCTTGCCATCGTCCTGCACCCTGTAGTTAATTTTTTTGTAAAGAGAAGGATAAACAGGGTGATAGCGATTGTAATTACTCTGTTCCTTGTCTTTTCCGTCCTTGCCGCGTTTGGGGGTCTTTTATTTTCGCAGGCAAGCCGGTTTAGCGAATCATGGCCTGTACTGGTCGATAAATTTACCTCGATACTCAACCAAAGCATCACCTGGGCGGCAGGTTATTTCGACATAAACCCACAAAGGATCCACGATTGGATTGTAAAAACCAAAACAGAACTTATTAATACCAGTAGCGCTACCATCGGACATACACTCGTCACGATCGGCAGCGGTCTGGTGATATTGTTTTTGATTCCCGTTTATATCTTTATGATATTATTTTACCATCCTATTTTAATAGAGTTTATTCGCAGGCTTTTTGGCCAAAACCACCAAAGCAAGGTAAGCGAAATAATTACCAAGATTAAAACTGTTATCCAACGCTATCTTATAGGACTGATTATCGAATTTGTTATGGTAGCAATAATGAATTCCGTTGCTCTTTTGATACTTGGAATTGATTACGCTATCCTGCTTGGCATTATTGGTGCATTGCTCAACGTTATTCCATACATCGGAGGAATCATTGCAGTGGCATTGCCCATGATGATTGCTATCGCCACCAAATCGACAGCATGGTATGCCGTTTACGTTCTCGCAGCCTATTATTTCATCCAACTGATAGACAACCACTACATCGTTCCAAAAATAGTTGCCTCAAAAGTAAAAATCAATGCACTCTTCGCTATAATAGTGGTCCTTGCCGGGAATGCATTATGGGGCATCCCGGGTATGTTTCTTGCCATTCCCCTCCTTGCCATTGTAAAACTTATTTGCGATAATATCGAATCCTTAAAACCATGGGGATTTTTATTGGGCGATACCATGCCCTCATTATTGTTAACTATTAAACCGATTTTTAAAAAAGTCAAAAATAAACCTGCATGATAGAAGTAAAAAAAGAAGGCATTCTACTAAAGAAAACCCATTTCGAATTCGAAAATGAAGGCGTATTGAACCCTGCTGCAATGCAAGAGGGTAATACTGTTCACCTTTTTTACCGGGCTGTGCGAAAAGGTAATTATTCCACTATCGGTTATTGCAAACTCGACGGCCCACTTACGATCAGAGAACGAAGCGATAAACCTGTCATTACTTCTCAATACGAATATGAATCGCACGGTGTTGAAGATGCCCGCATTGTAAAAATTGATGGCTTGTACTATCTGACCTATACAGCTTATGATGGAATTAATGCGCAGGGTGCATTGGCTGTTTCAACTGACCTGAAGAATTTTGAAAAACGTGGTGTAATTGTGCCTCCTGTCACATATGTCGAATTTTTATATCTTCTTGAATCAGCCGTCAGAGTGAATAAAAAATATTACCGTAATCACAAATTTTATTATCAGGAAGATAATATTGAAAAGAAAATATTGCTGTGGGACAAGAATGTGGTTTTTTTCCCCAGGAGGATAAACGGCAAATTATGTTTCCTTCACCGTATCAGGCCGGGCATTCAGATTACAGAAGTAAATGACCTGCAGGAACTCACGAAAAAATTCTGGAGAAACTACTGTAAGAACCTGAAAAAACATATCGTGATGGATCCCCTGTACAAACATGAATCAAGATATATAGGAGGAGGGTGCCCACCGATTGAAACAAAACATGGATGGTTATTGATTTACCATGGCGTTGAAAAAATTTCCAAAATACATGTGTATTCTGCTTGTGCAGCTTTATTGAAACTTGATGATCCCTCAATAGAAATAGCCCGTCTGCCATATGCATTATTTTCACCAGAACATGATTGGGAATTAAAAGGAATTGTCAATAATGTTGTGTTTCCAACTGGAACGGCCCTGTTTGGGGATATGCTTTATATCTATTACGGCGCAGCCGATGAACAAATAGCCTGTGCTTCATTGAGTTTGTCAGCATTAGTCAAAGAATTGTTACGTTATTCTTTACCCAATGAAAAATGATTTGCCTGAAATTCTGTTCATCACCTCATACCCGCCAAGGGAATGTGGCATAGCAACCTATTCCCAGGATCTGATAAAGGCGCTGAATAATAAATTCAGCAATTCGGTATCGATAAAAGTTTGTGCATTGGAATCAGGTGATATAAATTATCAATATCCTGATGAAGTGAAATATGTTCTTAAGACATCCCTGGCTGATGAATATGAGAAGCTGGCAATAAAGATTAATAAAGACGATCATATAAAAATCGTCCTGATCCAGCATGAGTTTGGTTTTTTCAGAGTTCAGGAACAAGCATTTCTGCAATTTTTATGTGATCTGTCAAAGCCGGTTATAATTGTTTTTCATACGGTACTGCCTCATCCTGATGAAAAGTTAATTTCAAAAATTCAGCGTATTGCGGCTGTTTGCAGGTCAATCATCGTAATGACCCATAATTCAGCCGGGATTTTAACGACTGATTATGGTATACCGCGGCAAAAAATATCAGTAATCGCCCACGGCACCCATTTGGTTCTCCATTTAAGCGAAAAATTCCTGAAGATAAAATATGGATTAACAGGCCGGAAAGTTCTTACCACGTTCGGCCTGCTAAGTTCGGGAAAAAGTATTGAAACGACGTTAGAAGCATTGCCAGCCATTATAAAAACCAGCCCTGATGTTATATTTCTGGTAATTGGGAAAACCCATCCGGAAGTTGTGAAAACGGAAGGAGAAGTGTACCGCGAAATGCTTGAGCAGAAAGTAAAACAGTATGCAATTCACGATCATGTGATATTTATTAATAAATTTTTAGCATTGCCCGATCTGCTCGAATATTTGCAGCTTACCGACATTTACCTGTTTACTACCAATGATCCCAACCAGGCGGTAAGCGGCACTTTTGCCTATGCCATGAGTTGCGCCTGCCCCATCATTTCTACACCGATTCCTCACGCAAGGGAATTTTTGACTGAGGATACAGGAATTATTTTTGATTTTCGCAACTCACAGCAATTAGCCGATGGAGTTAACCGGTTGCTCAACGATGAACCCTTACGAAGGAATATGAGTTCAAATACGCTGGAGAAAATAGTTTCAACAGCCTGGGAAAATTCTGCCGTTGCACACGCTATGTTGTTTGCAAAAATTGCCGGAGATAAAATTACATTACAATATAACCTGCCTCCTATCAGCTTGGATCACGTAAAAAAAATGACAACTGACATTGGAATAATTCAGTTTTCAAAAATCAACCAGCCCGATCTCAGTTCCGGATATACGCTTGATGATAATGCCAGGGCCCTAGTGTCTATGTGTATGCATTATCAGCTGACGGGCGATGAAGAGAGTTTGTTTTACGTCAATAAATATCTCGGTTTTATAAAACATTGTCTTCAACCTGCCGGAGAATTTTTAAATTATGCAGACCAGAATTACCTGTTTACCGGTCAGAACAAAACGGTCAACTTAGATGATGCCAATGGAAGGGCTGTTTGGGCTTTGGGATATTTAGTATCATTAACCGGACTGTTACCGGGGGAAATCATTTCAGAAGCCGAAACAATCATCTCAACCTCTCTGATTCGTATCGGCACGGTGCATTCTACAAGGGCTATGGCTTTCGCTATAAAAGGGCTGTATTACTACCAAAGTGCCGTGAAGGCTCCCAAAAACCTTGTCCTTCTGAAAACTTTCGCCGATCGGTTGGTCCAGATGTACCGGCATGAATCGAACGAAAAATGGGAATGGTTTGAGGGTTATCTTACATACGCCAACAGCATATTGCCTGAGGCCATGTTATATGCCTGGTTATTAACGGGAGAAACAATTTACAAAGACATTGCCATCTCGTCGTTTCATTTTCTATTATCACAAACTTTTAATGAAAATGGGATAGAGGTGATTTCCAACAAAAACTGGCTGCAAAAGGGAGAGGTAGCAGGCCATTTTGGCGAACAACCCATTGATGTTGCCTATACCATCATGACATTGAGCAAATTCTACGATGTACTTATGGACGACGACTACCGCCTAAAAATGGAAACGGCATTTAATTGGTTTCTGGGGAACAACCGCTTACATCAGATTATTTATAACCCATGTACCGGTGGTTGTTACGACGGGCTGGAGGAAACTCATGTGAATCTCAACCAGGGAGCAGAATCAACAGTAAGTTACCTGATGGCAAGACTGACTATGGAGAAATATCAAATGGTAAAATGTTAAAATGCAAAATGGTAAGACCGAAACCCCGAATCACGATTGTACTAGTTTTCATTTGAAAATCTTTGAATTATGTAATTTTTACATGAAATAATGTAACACGCAGGGGAGCGTTTATAACGACCTTTGCTCTTGTTATGAAAAATCCTTCACAACATTAAAGTTTAAATTATGAAAAGGCCCATGATTATTACCGTTGCAGTTGTCAGTACACTTTTTATTACTGCATTGATCATTAATCCGTTAACAATCCAATCTGCCTCAAAAGGCAGCATTACTGGCAAGCCGATTCCAGCCAATGTGATGAAAATTGCTGATAAATCTTGTGTAAAGTGTCATACCGAACCCGGTGATTTCATGGCCGTCTCACACCTTAATTTATCAAACTGGGATAAATATTCACCGGAAAAGCAGGCTGCCAAAGCATCATCAATGTGCACCATGGTAACCAAGGACAAGATGCCTCCAAAAGGATTCAGGTCAAAACATCCTGATGGTGTACCAACCACAGAAGAACAAAAAACGATTTGTGACTGGGCAGCATCGCTCCAGGTCACTAAAAAATAAAAAATCGTTTCCTCCGATATAACGTCGGACACACCCGCTAAGTGAAATTGTGTAACAATCATCCGGGATAAAGCACAATTAAAGGCTGCAAAAGACTTTCATGCAGATAGGATTGTTATTTGCCCTCATAGCAGGAAAGAGTTGGAAGATAGAGTCATGGAAAGTGGAACGGCACATAACATGAAAGTATTCGGTGCTCGTATTTTAGGTGACCTATTTTGCTAAAATTATGTTTTCAAGTGGTTGCTTTCTTCTGCTTTAGTTTTTCCTTCAATTCTGTTTCTATTAGTTTATGTTTTGTGATTTCCTTAACCAGTTTTTTATTCGTCTTTTTTATTTTAGTTATTTCTAATTCATTATCAATCTTTTTATCAATAAGTTGCATTCGCAGACGCTGTATTACATCTAATTTTTTTTCTAATAAATGATGTAATTCAAGAAGTTTTTTTTCTCCCAACTTTATCTCCGATATATCAGTTGCTATAAGTATGCAATGATCACCTTGCAGATAGGAAGGCAGAAGGAGAAAGGATAGTTTCAGATATAATTTGTCGGTCAAGGATATTATCAGAACATCATTTTTGTTTTTAGTCAGACGATCAAGCAGATAATCGAATTTTGATTGGTCATTCGGAGCGAGGAAGTGTTTAAAGGATGAACCAATCACACGTTCAATAGGTTGGTTAACAAGTTTAGCAAATCTTTTATTACAATAGATAATAATACCATCCTTTGTAAGAGTAAGTGCTCCTTCATTCATCTCTTCAACAAAAGTACGATATGGCGTTTCAGCAGAACTAATAGAATAGACTTGTTCTCCTTTCGTTCCGGAAACCACAATCGCATCCATTTCGCCGTTTCGAATGGCTATAAGCGTTTCTTCAGTTTCAGACAGGCGAGAATGTAATTCCTCATTTTCAATAATGAGTTGTTCTTTTGTTTTGATCATGGATATTTTTATTATGAATCAAATGTGTTAAATGTTCTGGAAATGTTATAGTCCTTATACCTTCTTCAGGTCTAATCCAATAAGTACTTTTTCTTTGTTTGACATATCTCCAATTATACGACGGAATGGAAGCGGTAGTTTTTTAATCAGTGTCGGGGCCGCAATAATCTGCTCATCCTTTGCTAAACATGGCATTTGATACAGGTCAATCACCTCCAGTTCATATCGTCCTTCAAGATACTCTTCGCAAATCTTTTTCAGGTTTGTTATGGCTAAGATTGATCGACTCGTTGTTCCGGTTATGTATAAACGTAAAATATATTTGTCCTTGCCCAGTTCAGAAATTGTCAGATCTGACTCTTCCTGTGAGTCTTTTACTTTTTTTTTCTTCTCTTTCATAATTATGTCTGATAAATATCGTATTTATAAATCAGTTGCCAGGTAATAAATCCAGTCCGACAAGAACACGTTCTGTATTTGATAGATCCCCGATTATCTTACGAACAGGTACCGGTAATTTTCTTACTAATGTTGGTAAGGCAAGAATCTGGTCCTCGGCACCCAACTGTGGATTTATCAAAAGGTCAATGACTTCAATAGAGAATTTACCATTTAATTTTTCTTCACATATCTTTTTTAGATTTGTGAATGCAGTTATGGCTTTTGGTGTTTGTCCGGCAACATATAAACGAAGTATCCATTTATCTTTTTCCGTTGCAGCCGGTTTTTTTTCCGTTTTTATTTTATTTGAATTCTCTTTTTTTGGTTTCATCGGATGCTCCTTTTAATTTTTAATTATTTTTTCAATTTTTTAGTTGTCCTATTTTTAACACTAGCGTTCCGGCTTACTGCCATTTCTATTTTATCTTGTTCCAGTCGCTTAATCATCTCTTGTTCTGTTTCTATCATTTTAATAGCTTCGGATTCTTCCGATTCAAAATCGGCATGCAAAGTTGCAATCTGAGCATCTAGTGCCTTTCGTTTTCGTTCTATTTCACGTTCTTTTCGTTCAATATCATGCTTACGCGTTAATACTTCGGCATTTTCAAGAGCTTCCTGTGCAATACGGGCTGAGCCGGTTAAAACTCCACTGGCACCAATATAAACATCTCTTAATTCTACACCGTGGTCAGTCAGAATAAATTCGCGAATTTGGTTAGAATTAGCCATCCCGCGCGATTTAAGAACATACATTCCCCTGTTTCGTTCGCCGTTCAATTCTATATCACGAAGTAATATCCAGGTATCTATCAATGATGATATTCCAACATCAGAACTCTCTAATGAGCTTTCATTTGATGTCAGGCTGGTAAACAAAGCTGTTATTTGATTCGCCTTAAGAAAATCAACGATACGCATTATCATCGTTTTTACTTCGGACTCTTTATCACCAATGACGAAAGTATTTATTGGATCAAGAATAACTACGTCAGGTTTGAAGGCATTTACAATTTTGTGAGTTACAGCCAGATGCATTTCCAAACCATAAAATGTTGGTCGGGTTGCCTGGAATTGTAAAAGTCCTTTCCGTACCCATGGCATTAATTTTATACCGATCGAAAGCATATTACGCATTAACTGGTTTGGAGATTCTTCGAAACAGAAATAAAGAACACGTTCACCTCGTTTACACGCAGCTTCTGCAAAGTGAGCTGCTATACTAGTTTTTCCTACTCCTGCAGTACCGGAAACAAGTACAGTGCTACCGCGGTAATAACCTTTACCTTCCAGCATTTCATCAAGTAAAGTTATACCACTTGAGATTCTTTTGTTTGATACAATATGCTTTAATCCTAAGGAAGTTATAGGTAATACTGAAAAACCATTTTCATCAATCAGAAATGGATACTCATTAGTACCGTGTATTGAACCACGATATTTCACAATTCGTAAACGACGTGTAGAGGTTTGTTCGGTTACACGATGGTCGAGCATAATAACACAATCTGAGACATATTCTTCCAAGCCTTGTCTGGTAAGTGTTTCTTCTCCGCGCTCGCCTGTTATGATTGCAGTAACACCTTTATCTTTTAACCAGTGAAATAAACGCCGCAGTTCAGAGCGTAAGATAAGTTGGTTTGGCAATCCGGCAAATAGTGATTCAATCGTGTCTAATACAACACGTTTTGCTCCAATAGTATCAATTGCAAAACCAAGTCGTATGAATAAACCTTCTAAATCGTATTCCCCAGTTTCTTCAATTTCACTGCGCTCAATATGAACGTGGTCAAGTGCAATTTTTTTATTCTTAACAAGGTCTACCAAATCAAAACCGAGTGAAGCAACATTTTTGATCAATTCTTCATTAGTTTCTTCGAATGACATAAATACACCCGGTTCGTTAAACTGAGTTGCGCCACGTACAAGAAACTCCATTCCAAAAAGTGTTTTTCCGCAACCTGCTCCACCACAAACGAGCGTTGGTCTGCCAGTTGGCAACCCACCTCCCGTTATTTCATCAAACCCCTGAATTCCTGTTGGGGACTTGGGAAGATTTTTATTTAATAATTTACTCTCTGTTTTTTTCATCGATTTTCAACTATATAAAGTTTTATAAGCATAAAAGTACAAAATTTAGATTGTCAATAATAAATTATTTCTAAGGTATCGAGACCATAACGCATTTGCTGCGACGGATCAGCCAAATGCAGGATGAAATTATTTCGCTCAGAACAAGCTTCGATTGTATGAAGTAAACGATTAACCGGCAAACTATTCCTCCCGCTACACCCCATTTAAAAAAATGCAGTATAAATGTGTGAATAATATAACAGATTTCAATAGTTATGTAACATTTTTCCTGACGACTGATCATACCTTTATTCCTTTAGATAGTAATAGTAATAAGTATCCACAGTGAAAATTTACAGTTATGGGAAGATTATTATTGATCATCGGGCTGATACTGATTGTCCTTTGGTTGCTCGGGTTGTTCGCGTTTCATTTCACCTCACCGGTGGTTCATGCACTGATTATTATTGGTGTTATTCTGGTCATTCTTGATCTTGTCAACAGCCGCCGAAACTGGTGGTGATTGCATTAACTGGTAATAGTTTTGATTTAATTTGTAGTAACCCCGGAAGGAGTTTTGGATTTTTATCCGGAGCAAGCTCCGGGTGTACATAATTCCTTTGTCCCCTTCAGAAGCTAAGAAAACAGGAAAAAATGAAAATCGTCATTAACAGCAGCAGAAAAATATTTGCAATCCAGGAAGAATTCAGCACCATGTTTCCGGGACTGACCCTTGCTTTCTATGCTAAACCCAATCATCCCGGAGCCGCTCCATCAACAAAGCTGATCAGGCACAGCGGAAAAACCTTGCAGGATTGCAGGATCAACCGCAACGACGGGACAATTGAAATCCTGCCAACCATGAATATATCGGATGTAAAAGAAAACTTCAGGGATGTTTTCGGATTATCTGTTGAAATATTTCAAAAGTCCAGCGACGGTTCTTATGGAAACCCCGTCGGGGATAATCTGATTCTGGAAGAGGCAAACAAACAATACTCCGAGGGTTCTTAAGGCTTTCGTGATCTGAAAATATGTGAATGATGTAACTTATTCGCGGAATTGTATAACGCTTTCCGGAATTAAAAGAGTGACATTTGTATTGTGAAAACTCTTTCACAATTAAGATTAAAAAAATGAAAACGACAAGAATGAATACCCTGGCAAGAAATCTCTTTTTAGGTATTTTGACAACAATGATGATATTACCATTCACTTCATCTGCCAAAAAAATACCTTTTTTAACTTCAACCATTGCTCCTGCAGCACGAGGTTATGTAAAGGTAAAAAAAGACAAGAATAAAAATTACGTAATTCAGGTACATATTTCATATTTAGCTGAAATCACAAGAATCCAACCAACGAAACAAACCTATGTAGTCTGGATGGTCACAGACCGGGATATAACAAAAAATATTGGACGGATAAAGAGTTCAAAAAATGCATCAAATAATTTAACAGGATATTTTGAGACGGTATCTTCATTTCAACCAACCAAAATATTTATTACCGCCGAAGTTGACGAAAGTGTCCAGGAACCATGTGAGCAAGTTGTATTGGCAACAGACAGATTTTGGGAATAATCCCTCAGGTACCTGACACACTTAATGAAATGCCCGCCCCGGCGGGCATTTTGCTTTTAAAATCTTTGCGGCGATAAAAAAGCAAGGTCATAAATAAGATGAAAAGCCAACCCACTGTAGGTATCCGAAAAGGTGTGAATGATGTAACTTATTGGTAAAGTTGTGTAACACATTCATAGAGGAATGAGCTGACCTTTGTACTGTTATAATTCAATAACATATAAAATTTCAGAAAATGAAAAATATAACGGAATTAAAAGGAAACTGGAATGAGCAGAAAGGTAAGCTCAAACAGATGTTTGGGATCCTTACCGACAATGACCTGATGTATAAAGATGGAAAAAAAGACGAGATGTTCGGAAAACTTCAGATCAAGCTGGGCAAAACCAAAGAACAATTGCACGAGATTATACGGACGCTTTAATCACAAGTCCGGTCTGCACAGCCAGCTTCAACAGGTATGGTTTTCAAAAAATTAAACTTTTATAAATCCCGTAAATCGGGAGGTCTTTCTCCGGTCCTGTTAAATTAAAAAAATACTGATGGCATCCACCGTTTTATCATGAAAAAAGCAAATCCTGTACGCAAGGTAATTCCGAAACTCCGGGAAAACGTAATCCCGAAAATTCGTGGGGGTGCAATAAAGCATGCCATCATTCTTACCGACAAGACCATTGAAAAAACCGAAAAAGCAAACAATTTCCTGGCGGATATGGCCAATGTCTTTTTATTCATTTCACAGACATTTAAGGAAACGTTTTCCCGCGACTTTGAGTTCAGGGAATTTTTGCGGCAGTGTTTTCAGATTGGGTATAAATCCTTACCGCTGATTTCTGTAACCGGGATCATCATGGGTTTGGTGCTGACCATTCAATCACGGCCCGCCCTTGCGAATTTCGGGGCAGTGTCGATGCTTCCGGGAATGGTGGCCATTTCGCTCATCAGGGAGATGGGGCCGGTGATAACAGCCCTGATATGCGCCGGGAAGATCGGTTCAGGTATGGGCGCAGAGTTGGGTTCAATGCGGGTAACGGAACAGATTGATGCCATGGAGGTATCTTCCACCAATCCTTTCCGGTTTTTAATCGTTACAAGAGTGCTTGCCGCTACGCTGATGATACCCTTATTAGTACTGTACGCTGATGGACTCGGCCTGATAGGAGGCTGGGCGGGAGCGAATATCAAGGGAGATGTGGCTTTTGTCTTGTTTTTCTCACAGGCATTCGCTTCGGTTCACTTCATTGATTTTCTGCCGGCGGTTATTAAAACGTTTTTTTTCGGAGCGGTGATCGGCTTGGTAGGATGTTACAGGGGATATACGGCAGGACGCGGAACCGAAAGCGTGGGAATTGCCGCTAATTCGGCAGTGGTTCAGGCTTCTTTGCTTGTAATCATCGTCGATCTGATTGCAGTTCAGATCACCGATCTTTTGTAATTATGAAAGTTGAATTATGAATGCCACTCAAACAACAACGACTGCTCAGCCGAAAGCAAACAGCGACACACAGGTTATTGAAATTAATAACCTAAGGAAAGGATTTCCCGGGCAGGAAGTATTAAAAGATGTTTCATTGAAACTTTTGAACGGTGAAAACCTGGTTGTGCTTGGAAAATCTGGTTCCGGAAAATCGGTCCTGATTAAATGCATCGTCAGGCTGCTGGATCCGGAATCCGGAACCATCAGCGTTCTTGGCGAAGATGTGAGTGCATTAAAAGGGGAAGGGCTGAGCGAGATAAGAAAGAAAATTGGTTTTCTCTTTCAAAGTGGTGCATTGTATGATTCCATGACGGTAAAACAAAACCTGGAATTTCCATTGCGAAGGATAAAAAAGAATCTCCAGAAAAAAGAAATAGACGAAAAAATAAATGAAGTCCTGGAACATGTAGG
>JBEKST010000023.1:0-17946 GCA_049516815.1 Bacteroidales bacterium
CAATTCCAAAAAGGAATGCTTTTCCTTTATTTATATAAATCATGCCATTTGATGGGAAACGGCCAAAACCCGGTAATTCCGCATATGATATATGAACATAAACATTATCGGAGATCTTGATGAGTTCAATATCATCTGAAACCTTGATCTTTGTATAATTAGTCTGAGGGAATCCGGATAATTGAATCAATCCGATAAATATTATAATTAATAGCTTTTTCATAGATCTGTCTTTGAATCCATATTTTCAGGCATGACATCCAAAGCCCGTCAGGCAAAGGGTTCAGATGATTTTATACCAGCTTTTTGTATTCATGTCATTAGTCCGGATATTCAACCTGCCAATTTACCTGCAGGATCTCGTATCGGCTTGATAGCGGGCTTTAATCATTTGTCTTAATATTGTTTTCGTACTCTGAAACGATCAATTTTGCTTTATCAAAATCTGAACTTGAAACTACAACTTTAACAGATCCCGCTCCTCCGGGTGCGGTATACCACGGTGCTAAGGTACCTGTATTTTCATCTTTTAAAAATGTTTCAATTCCTTCATTTTCCAGGAGATTTTTAACCATCTCGGCTTGCCATATTGTCCCGGCAAAAATTTCTACCGGTACAATTTCATTATTTGGTTTCATATCAGGAATGAATTATACCATTAACAATTTTTTCTATTTGTCACGTATGAGGATCTGTTGATGCCGGTTAATACCCTGAGACTGCAGTGCACCTGCCTGCCGGCTTTCTTAGGGCAATTAAATTTAGATTATACCAAAATCAGATTAATATGCTGTCTAATCCTTCTTCAAGAATTCGATAAAGTGTAGATAATTGAATATCTATCTTCCCATTTTCAACTCTTGAGATATAACTTTTTTTTGTACCCGTTTTTATTGCAAGTCCTTCCTGGGTTATCTTGGCATTATTCTAGCATCTTTTATTGTTTTCATTTTTGCCTCCATTATTTTGAATTTTCTATAAAATATTCTTTCATTAATTTAAGTGCATGATCAATTTCATTTCTTGACGTTAGGTGTCGTTATAATATGGTTAATTTTCCATGCTCCAAGCCATTACGGGATTGGACGTGATAGAGATAAATTCCTGGAATAACATTTGAAACTGATATAGAATTCTGTCCATTTTTTAACGTTATCGATTTAATTTGTACTCCTTGAAAATTAAATAAGGTCATTACGGAACCGTCATACTCTGCAGGAATATCAATATTTATAATATCGAAAGAGGGATTTGGATAAATTGTCAAACCCCCTGCCTTTTTTTCATTTAAACCGACATAATAATTCGCACAAACATCTCCTAATAGACTAATCGAATCCTCTTTAACACATAAGTACCCACCATAAGATTCAAGAAATTCGGTTAAGGGAGAATACAAGCCTTGGGAATTACCAATACTTTCAATATAATATGTAGGGAAATAACCAGTATAATTTGCTTGAAACCAGAATATTTTCCTTGATTCTCCATCGTTTAAATAAAAAGTTCCAATTGAGTCTAGGATGTAAATTTCATTATTATCCAAATAGTAGGATGACTGTAAAGTATCACCAGGGTTCAAGGAAAAATCGTAAAAGAGTTGATCTTTTCCACAATTAATATCAGGCGTATAGATAAACACTTTTTTCGAGATGGTATCTTCCCGCAAGAACTGGTATGTATTATATAAGGTCGATTCGACAGCAAAAGGAGGGCAAAAACCATTAGGATTCAATGATATGATGTTTTGAGATTTTGAGATTTTATATGTTAAACCATTTATAATAGTATCCTGATCAACAAAATAAATTCTTTCTGCACTGGTATAACACCAAATTTCTGGTTCAACCACGTTATATCCATCCCAATGGACATTAGTTCTGATCAATTTATGATAGCTTTGTGGTAAGACAGTCAATGTCGATAATCCACAAATTAGCATAAGTATAAATGTTTTCATATTGCTTAGATCTAAACGTTCATTTTATAATTGCACCTGACGCTCCGCATGCAGCCGCAGTGCGCCTGCCTGCCATGCCTTCGGCAGGCCTGCCTGACGGTAGGCAGGTAAACCGGCAGGCAAGGGCTTAAGCAGAGTTTATATTTGCTATTTATTTTCATGTTTGATAGTCAGGATTATGTTTCTTTATCAACTGCCCCGGCTTACGGTTGATGGCTTGTTATGGGGCGATTGGTTTTAATGGATTGAGATCTGTAAATCCTTTCCTAATCCCAACTTTATTATTCTATAAAAAGTCGATAACTGTATTTCACTTTTCCCGGATTCAATTCTGGAAATATAACTCTTCTTAGTCCCAGTCATATCTGCCAGTTCTTCTTGTGTTAAATTTGCTTCTTTTCTAGCATCTTTTAATAATTCACCCAGCCAGAAAGCCATAGCTTCGGCTTCGAACTCTTCTCTTGTTTTCGTTCCCTTTTTACCGTATTGTTTGTCTAAATGCTCTTCGAATTTTGATAACTTATTCATTTCTTTTTGCTCCTATTTTTAAAAGTAAAATACTCATTTTTCAATTTTGCTCCCAATTCAATTTCATTCTTTGGTGTCCTTTGTGATTTTTTTAGAAAACAGTTGATTAGAATGATCACCTTGTTATCATCAAAAAAACATAAAATATGCACTTCTTTGAAAGTAGAACTGATTTTGATTTCGTAAAGACCTTCAGTGTCTTCAAGATATTTGAGGAATATGATAGGTACTTTTTCTGTGTAACTGATTAACCAAAGCACATAGTCGATCTTTTTTCTAACCTTCAAATCCTGTTGGTTATAGAAATTTTCGAAATAGTCTCCCCAGAAAAGTATCTCTCGAATCATTTTGCAAAGTTAACTAAATAGTTAACCATTGTCAAGTGTTTAGAAAATTATTTTCACCAATTGCCCCATAACGTTTAGGCAAACCGTCGTGGCGAGTTGCCACTATCGAACCGACTCATTGCTATGGCGTCGGGCAATGGAGCGAGCACTTTAAATCTAGCCAATCTTGTTTCGACATTGCCTATCCAGTGTGCGAGCGCCGGTTTGCCGTTTGTTATGCGCCGTGCGTCTGGAGCGTATCATTGATCGAGCGCGTCACCAAGATGCTCACTGAAAAGAAAACAACAAACACGAGATTGAGATACCCACCCGAGACGATCGCACCTAGAGGTGCCGGGACAAAATGGGCAAGCGGCTTCAACAAAAGGAGGATGCCGGGATTGACAACAACGCTCCATCTCGGATAAAGGGATCTCCCGGATAGAACAGCAAACAACAGGAGCACGGAAACTACTGCTGCACCTGTAAGCATTGTGTTGTATAAGAGCAATGTGTAGTCTTTGATTTGGTCATACACTGCTTGATAATCGCCAGACGATAGGCCAGCCTTAATCAGTAAAGCTCGTATACTCCACATGGCATGAAAAGCGCCCCCAATTACCATCATTGCGGCCGCACCCCCTGCAATCACGACAGCTAACATCCGGCTTCTCGGGGCTATCATGAGATAAACAGAGAAGAATCCGACACAGTACAAGATGGCAGCAATCGGCCCGATGAATCCGCCAATGACAATACGAGTATCGGATTCATTCGTAATGATTAGCCTGGAGATAGCATCGCTACCACTCCCAAAGTGCCCGTATAGACACATGTCACCAACGAACATAAGGAGGGCTGCTCCCAGGCCTATAAGACAGAGGATTCGGATAGAAGTTGTTTTCATGTTGTCTCCCTGATGTTAGCAATACCAGACGCATGGCGCCTGACGTTTTGCCGCTATGCCCAGTGCGTTGATTTTGGGATCACGCATGTGATCCCGTAAGTGCGCAACATTGGGCTTAGCTGCTCGTGTGTGCTTTGCATGAGCATCATGCAGCGCACACTTGTTGTAAGCTGTAGAAAAAGATCAAAAATACAAATCTTTTTCTGGGATTACAAAACAAGTGTGCCAATTTTCCAGAGGGTGGAATTCCCTTATACGCCGTGGTTTGACACGGAAGTATTAGCAAGCCGCAAGGTGGTTTACCGCAAGGTATGCACTGAAGGAAGCGAGACTGCAAAATCCGGTACTGACGAACAGGAACAGCATATGAGGCATAATTATCCGGGCAAGTAACCACAGCTTTACAACGCCCAAAGAATACCAAAAGGGTAATTAGGTAGATGCCACAGGAATTGGAGGAAGGGAAATGCTCTTACCAGGGGAGATCCCGGAGTGTTGGCAACGATGCTTCGGGAAGTCAGCAGAGGTCATAGTAGTTACCGGAACGAGCCGGCACAGATAGCCGGAGGTCTCACAGAAATAACGAAGGACTGAACGTTAGGTCGTACCTGATTCAATAAGGAGGTTTAAACTTCGAGTTTACCAGCCTTATTTTAAAGGGCGCAAGGTTCAACTGGTGTAAAGAGCGGTTGTTCCCATACTTAACGAACCGCCGTGTACGTGACCCGTACGTACGGTGGTGTGAGGGGTGCACTCCGTCCCCGAGTTCTCGGGAGCGGAGCCGCCTACTCGATTAGACAAAGTATTATTTACTGATTTTCCATCTGAGTAAATTCCAAATTCCCCTGTCAATTGTATCACGAACAACTTTTTTTACAACCCCAATAGATTTAGCTGTATAATAATCTGTACTATCAGAGGTAGTGACTTTTTCAACTTTATAAAATATATGAGTACCAATTTGTAAGGAATCAAAATACTGAACATAGTTCTTCCATGGAACTTTTAGGATATAAATGACTTGCCAGTTAGGTTCATAAACATTGGTAGTGATGGTTCTCTCTGCTTCGATACTTTCTATTCTATCTTTGAAAGATGGAAATCCAGTGATCGTATTTTGATTGTAATACCACATTTCATAATATTCTGTTATTGAAGTATAACCAAGACCATGATACTCAGTATAGTTCCCATTACGAGTATAATAAATAAAAGTACAATCAACTTTTTTTGTTGAATCATTTTGAAAAATCCAATAAGAACCAGTTTTAAAAGCCTGACTTTTTATTTCCGGATTAATAGAGATATAATCATAATTCTGTTCGTCTTTGTGACAACTGGTAAGTACAATTAAAGAAGCACAAAAAAAGATATTAGTTCTCATAAATAATATTTTGCCTAACTTACCTGCAACCGTAACTCCATTGCGTATTAATAAAATGAACAAGGAACGAAGGCGAAAGTAATTTGCGTGTTATTGGATAGCCCCTTAGAGTGTAAAAGCCGATTCCTTTATATTATCTCTAAATAGTTGTTTTCTAAGCAAATATAATGAAAAATATAGGAAAGTCAATATCTATGTTAAATTGACAAACTTCCTTTATCACTTTAAATTTGTCCTTCATCAGCAAAACTGTAATACCCTAGCCCAATGACAATGTGATCAAGAACAGCTATATTCAACAGCTTTCCGGCTTCGGTTATCTTATTGGTAATTTGAATATCATTCTCCGATAGCTGAATATTACCAAATGTACTATTGTGAACCAGCTCCTTTATGAGTGAAGCAAAATAACACTCCCTCCCGCAGAACAGCGGGATATCTTAGTTGTTTAACATATTACTATTCGCTGCAAGCGGCGAGAAACTAACCCCCGAAAGAAATTAGATTTAATGAACAGTTGTGGTTATCACATAAGCTTCCTGCCACCAGGAGTTGATGTAATCACAGGATATCCATCCAAATCCTTGTGAAGCCCAGCCAGTGCCCCATGAATTTTGAAATTTAAAAGCGTTAATAAGGTTATTATAACCTACAACGCAGTAACAATGGCCTCCCAATGAATTCCCTTTGTACTTTCCAAGTATCTTACCGTTACCTAAATACTCAAAGTCAAGGTTTACCGGGCCAGCAACAATAACAGGCTGATTGCTCGCAAGAAGTGTTTCAATGGTTTTTGTTTTTATGTTAACCCTACTGTAGCTTGAGATTTTATAATGAGCAGCATCTGTTTTTTGAGCAGTATTGGGCATTATATAACAATCCCCGTCAATATAAGGCATTAAGTCCCATCTACAGACACCCTGGGATTTTAAAAGATTCAGTCCTGCTACTACCGTAGCTCCGGAAGTACAATTAGTTTTGGATAATTTGATCTGATTGTAAACATATTCTGGACTAAAAATATTGGTACTGGTAGAATATGAAGTATTATGATTAGTGAAATACCAATCTATACTCCGGCCTGCGTAAGTTGTACCCCAGGCAACACAGGAACCTTCACGGGCCTGGTCACCAACAGGTGGAGTAGCAAGAGTTACGGAGACTGGAAGAGCTTTTAGCTCAATTTCCTGTGCGAGTGGAATGGCTTCATATTGCGCAATAGGAAGTAGTTCACAACCCAAGGAATACTGAGGTGTTTCTTTTACGCTTGTTTTAGAAGCGTTTTCTTTTTTGCAGGAGACAAAGAACAACATGACCAATGTGACTGCAAAAATGATAAAAAGTGATTTTTTCATGTGAATAAATTTTAAAAATAACATTTAATAATAATCGGATGTATATATAGCTACTTTTCTGTCACTGTATAACGACCTGCAATGATACAAAAATTCAAAATAGAAATCAAATTTTTGTGAAAGTTATCTTATCGGGCATTCAACCAGCAATTAAAATGTTTTATTGTTATTGTTTTTGGGATTAGGAAAAAATCTGATCAGGTAGAAAAATATTCTATCTTTGTCCGGATTTGTTTGTTTAGAAAATCATAAAAGTCCAGTGTTTACGTTATCTTCCCAACTATTTAATAACCTTGCCTTATGCGAATGAAATTATTAGCTCTGATCATGGCCTTCACGGTGATGAGCACATTTGGCTTTACACGGACCTCTGATCATCCTGACAAAGGGAAAAAATATCCATTCTTTTACAAGGAGGGAATTGTAGTGAATGGAAATTCCTCGGAATGGGAGAACTCCTTATTTAATTTTAATAAGCAGGCTCAGGTGAATTATGCCATAGTGAATGATACCTGTGCATTTTATTTCTGTATCAGGATAGCAGATGAGGCTGAGCAGATGAAGGTTTTTCGAAACGGAATTGAGATTCGCTTCAACAGTAAGGGAAAGAAAAAAGCAGAATCCACTTTGCATTTTCCTATCGGGGGCAGAACAGACATGGGCGGCAGAATGGATATGGGAGATCGTCGTGACCGGAAAAGGATGCACCTGATGTTCCTGTTGCAGATGCAGGATATGGAATTAACCGGTTTCAAAAACGGGGTTAATGGTTTCCAGAACATTAAATCCGGAAAAAATGGTATAATGGCGGCAGTTGACTGGGATTCTACTAACGTAATGGTTTATGAAGCAAGGGTTCCTTTTAGTGTTTTTGCTGTGGATGTTCGTGCTGTAATCCCTATCACTGTTGGAATTGTCATAAAGGGAGCTCAAAAACCCCGGCAGGAGCAGGGAGAAGGAATGCAGGAAAGAGGCCAGGGTGAAATGCCAGGCGGGCATGGACAGGGTCGTCCGGGGGGAATGCGTCAGGGCGGCATGGGCAGGGAAGGTCAGATGGGGGAGCATGGTGATAATCTGAAAATGTTTGAGGATGACGAAATATGGCAATCAATCGTAATTGCGAAAAAAGAATAAATTTGATTCATATTCATTCATAAAAAAGAGCTGCATGACATTAATATTGAACAAAACCGATGTAGCATCGGTACTTGACATGAAAGATTGTATGACTGCCGTTGAGCAGGCATTTGCCGAACTTTCCGCTGGTACGGCTGTATTACCATTGAGGATCGGTATCACACCACCGGAAGGCCTGTCTCTTTATATGCCGGCTTACCTGAAGAAAATGGAAGCATTGGCTTGTAAGGTGGTGACCGTATATAAAAACAATCCACTGAAACATAACCTGCCGACTACCATCGGGAAGGTCCTGCTGCAGGACCCAACTACCGGGGATGTGATCTGCATAATGAATGGAGGTTATCTTACGGCTGTCAGGACGGGTGCGGTTAGCGGTGTGGCAACGAAATACCTTGCCCGGAACGACAAGGAACAGGTAGCAGGAATCCTGGGTGCAGGCGTCCAGGCTAAGATGCAATTATGGGCAGTTTGCGAAGCACGAAACATTTCAAAAGCATTTGTCTATGATATTTCAGATGCAGCAGCAGACGCATTTATTGCAGAAATGGGTAAAAAACTTAACCTGGAGATCATCAAGGCAAAAACGGCAGACGAATTACTCCATGCGGATATCATCTGTACGGCAACCTCATCACCTTCACCCTTATTCGATGGGAATAAAGTCCGGGAAGGAACTCATATCAATGGCATAGGCAGTCATTCACCCAATGCACGTGAACTGGATTCGGCGATCGTTAAACGCTCGAAATTCATAGGGGATTCGCGCGAAGCCTGTTTTAAGGAAGCAGGGGATATCATGATCCCGGTAAATGCTGGTGAGATCCCTGAAAGTCATTTTTATGCCGAACTGGGTGAGATCATCACCGGAAAGAAACAAGGAAGGGTGAATGACAGGGAGATCACCCTTTTCAAATCAAACGGGTTGGCCATACAGGATGCTGCTGCCGCAAAACTGGTTTATGAAAAAGCCGTTGCAGCAGGAATCGGTATCCAGGTTGAAATTTAATTTTCTTCATTCTTCATTTTTCATTCTTCATTGAATCAAGCCTGATCCTTACGCGATGCCCTCGTTGTTACAAGTTGAAAATTTATCCCGTTCTTATGGAGAGAAAGTCCTTTTCCAGGATATCTCCTTTGTCATAAACCAGCACCAGAAAGTCGCCCTGATCGCAAAGAACGGAGCCGGGAAATCCACCTTGCTGAACATTATTGCAGGGTTGGAACCCTCCGACGGGGGATCGGTCAAATTCTTCAATGATGTTTCCATCGGCTACCTGAAACAGAACCCGGAACTGAACGAGTATAACACGGTTTTTGATGAAGTCTACGAGTCCTCGAACGAGATTCACCGGACGATCCGGGATTACGAAAAAGCAATACTGGGCCATGACAGGAAGGAAATCCAAAAAGCCATGGAACAAATGGACGCCGTTACTGGCTGGGAATATGAAACGCGGGTAAAACAGATCCTTTCTGAGTTGAAGATCAATAATCTTGAACAAAGGATTAAGGAACTCTCCGGGGGCCAGCGTAAGCGCATTGCCCTGGCAAAGACCCTGATCACCGAACCTGATTTTCTCATTCTGGACGAACCTACAAACCACCTTGACATCGATATGATTGAATGGCTGGAAAATTACCTGACCCGGTCACGTATCACCCTGTTCATGATCACTCACGACCGCTATTTCCTGGATCGTATATGCGGGGAGATCTTAGAATTGGATAATACAGCCATCTTCCGTAACAAGGGAAATTACTCGTATTTCGTGGAAAAACAGGCAGAACGAAAAGAGAACCAGTCGAAAGAGATCGAAAAGGCCAGGAACCTGCTCCGGAAAGAACAGGAATGGATGATCCGGATGCCCAAAGCCCGCACTACCAAATCGAAAGCCCGCATTGACAGTTATTATGATCTGAAATCCATTGCGGACAGCAAGATCCGTGAGGAAAAGATTAATATGGATATAGGGACAGGAAGGATGGGAAAGAAAATCCTTGAGATGCGGCAGGTTTCCTTTAGTTGGGGCGAACTACCGATCCTGAAAGATTTCTTTTATACTTTCAAGCGGAATGAGAAAATCGGTTTTGTGGGAAACAATGGTTCGGGAAAATCCACCTTCCTGGAGATCATCACCGGCCATCTCCGGCCTTCAGGCGGAAGGATAGAAAAAGGAGAAACCATCACCTATGGTTATTACCGCCAGGAAGGGATCGCTTTTAACGATGAATCCCGGGTGATTGATGTGATAAGAGATATTGCCGAAGTGGTTACTTTAAGCAATGGGGATACTATTTCTGCCGCGGCTTTTTTAAACTACTTCCTCTTCCCATACCCGATGCATTACCAGCTGGTAAGCAAGTTGAGCGGGGGAGAGCGGTGCCGGTTATACCTGGTAACGATACTGATGCGGAATCCAAACTTCCTTATCCTGGATGAACCTACAAACGACCTGGATATTTTTACGCTGGCCATTCTTGAAGAATACCTTGCTTCCTTTAAAGGGTGTGTGATCATAGTGACCCATGACCGTTATTTTCTCGATGAGATCGTGGATCACCTGTTCGTGTTCCGGGGTGATGCAGTAATAAAAGATTTTCCGGGAAACTACAGCCAATTTAGCGCTTACCGGAAGCGGAAGGAAAAGGAAGAAAGCCGGTTGATCCAGGCATCCCATCCAAAGAAAGAAAAACCCCATAAGGCAGCTTCCGGGTCCGACAAATTATCCTTTAAAGAAAAAAAGGAAATAGAGAACCTGGAAACAGAGATCTCACAACTGGAAGAGGAGAAATCAAAGATCGAAAGTGCCCTTTCCTCCTGCGTCCTCACTCCCGGAGAACTATCGGAGAAATCCGAACGATTCGCCGTCCTCCTGAAAGAGATCGAAATGAAATCCGAACGTTGGCTGGAACTCAGTGAAAAGGAACAAGGATAAAGATGACAGAATCCTTTTTCCTATGGCTTAACGATTTGAAAGGCGCGTTTTACCCCGGTATAATTTACTTTTTTTACTTCCTTCAGGTAACTGATCAAGATCTCAGCGGTTGTAACGGATCCTGTCGTTCCCGGGTCGGCATGGTTGAAACTATAACTTGCAGCGATATAGCTGTTCATGGCCACGGTATATTCCCGCGAAGGATCCAGGGACTTCGCGGAATCAACAAACAGATCCACACCGAGGCAATGGCCTTTTCCGTCGGATGTAACGCGATATGTCATTCCGGAAACCTGGAGGTCTATTCCTTTTTCAAGGTTATAGGCATAACTTATTAACGACTTTATCTCCTCTGCTTTCATTCTGAAGATCACCACGAGGTTGCCGAAAGGATCAAGCTGGTAAATATTCTTTATGGTGATGGGTCCTTCCGGAAGAGAGAAAACACGAATACCTCCCTGGTTCTGGAAAGCAAAATCGACTTTCAATTGATGGGTCAGGGCATCTGTCATAAGACTTCCGAGCGCATCATAACCTTTCAACGAAGTTTCAGCGATCCCGGCTACTTTGCTGAATTCTTCATTCTGGTTATATTTCCCGCACAGCTCAACAAGTACGGAATCGGCCTTATGCAAAGCAGTGATAGGGATGACTTCATCGTTGCGCGCTGTCACCCGGCTATTTTCAATGCGGAGCGTAGTTTTTCCTATATATTTCAGATTCGATCCATCCTGTACGATCATGACCCCGTTTTCCATCATTGGTTTTTCGATGAGGGTATGCGAATGCCCGCCAATGATCTCGTCAAATTCCGGCATGGAGTCGGCCAGTTTTACGTCTGTCTCTACTCCCAGGTGCGTAAGGCCGATCAGGATCCCGTATTTTTTCTTTAACCACGAATATTTCTTTGCCTTAGTGATGCCATTATAAAATCGAATTCCTTTCACCTTTGAAGGATGCGTATCAGGGATCCCCTTGTCGTTGAGTTCGATGATACCCAGTATTGCAATGTGGATTTTATTTCCGGCTTCCAGGACAAGATAGGATTTAGGTTGTTTCAAAACTGTGCCGGTAGCGTCGAAATTACAACAAATAAAAGGAAATTTTGCCTGTTGTAATCGTTTATTCAGGATTTCCTGCCCCAGATCAAATTCATGATTCCCAAAGGCACTGACATTAAAACCACAGCGGTTCATCAGGTCAATCATGGGATAACCTTTGTCGGCGACCATATCCACAATGGGGTTTCCTGTAAAATTATCGCCAGCCGAAACCAGGAATACATGCGAATGAGTCTTTCGCAGGCTGTCAGCCAGGTAAGCCAGTTTCGGAAGATTGTCGATCTTGGCATGCATGTCGTTCACATGCAGGATGATGACCTCCGTGGGTTTGCCTGCTGTTTTGTGCTGTGAATGGCCCTGGAATGGCAGCAAGACAATCAATCCTGCAATCCAAACTAAACTATGCTTCTTCATGATCCCGTTTTTTTAGAAAAAATTTTTGTCCTTCCGTAAGCTCGCCGTCGGCTTCCGTTCGATTCCCGTATTGATCAAACACCCTAAGTTTCCCGGTTTCCAATAGTTTAGCCGATCGCCGTGAATATGCCCTTACGGCATCGACTACGGTAGCACCCGAAAAGATCACAACTTCATGATTATTAATCACAATTTTCACCAGCTTGTTCCTGGAAATATTATCAGTTGGAACAAAGGTAAGAGTTTAAGTCAGAAGTCTGCAGTCAGAAGTCTGCAGTCAGCAGTCAGCAGTCAGCAGTCCCCAGTCTTTATTATTCAGTTTCCCACACCCACACATCTAGCATCCAGCATCTAGCATCCAGCATCTAGCATCCAGCATCCAGCATCCAGCATCCAGCATCCAGCATCCGGCATCAGCATCCGGAAAGAAATTTACTATCTTTGAAACAGAATTAGCAGAAAGGATAATGAAGTTTATCTTTCCTCATAATTTTTTACGGGATAAACGCGCGCCGGGATTCGGGGCGTTGGATATTCTGAAATACATCGGTCCGGGTTTATTGGTAACTGTTGGATTTATTGATCCCGGAAACTGGGCTTCCGACCTGGCAGCAGGATCCTATTTCGGCTATACGCTCCTGTGGATGGTCACGCTTTCCACCCTCATGCTGATCGTCCTGCAGCACAATGTGGCCCACCTCGGTATCGCGACCGGTTTGTGCCTGGCGGAAGCAGCAACGAAATATACTCCAAGGTGGGCATCCCGGATGCTGTTGTCATCGGCCATGATAGCTTCCGTTTCCACATCCCTCGCGGAGATCCTGGGAGCATCGGTGGCGCTGGACATGCTATTCAACATACCCATTCCCGCCGGGGCCATTCTCACCTTTCTCTTTGTCATGATCATGCTGCTTACCAATACTTATACAAGGGTTGAAAAATTCATCATCGCCTTTGTTTCCATCATCGGTCTCTCTTTTCTCTATGAACTGACGCTGGTCGACATTAATTGGGCAAGCGCAGGAATCGGATGGGTAAAGCCTTCTGTCCCGGAAGGGTCGGTCATCATCATCATGAGTGTAATGGGAGCAGTGGTTATGCCGCATAACCTCTTTCTTCATTCTGAAATCATCCAGAGCCGGCAATGGAACCTGGAAAACGAAAAGGTGATCAAAAGGCAAATGGATTTTGAACTCTTTGATACCCTTTTTTCCATGATCCTCGGATGGGCAATCAACAGCGCCATCATCATCCTTGCGGCTTCTACCTTCTTTCAGCACAACATCCACATCACAGAACTTCAGCAGACCTCCGCCATCCTGCATCCCCTGCTGGGAACCCATGCCTCGATCATCTTTGCCGTAGCGCTGCTCTTCGCAGGATTAGCCTCAGCTATCACTTCGGGAATGGCTGGCGGGAGCATCTTTGCGGGATTTTTCGGGGAACCTTATGACATCCATGACAACCACACACGACTGGGTGTTATCATATCCCTGTTGCTTGCGCTGATCATTATCTTCTTTATCCGGGATGCATTTTACGGACTGATTCTTTCGCAGATGATCCTGAGCATTCAGCTGCCCTTGACCATCCTTTTCCAGGTCTATCTTACCTCTTCAAAAAAAGTGATGGGAAAATATGTCAATAAAAAACGAACCACCTTAATCCTCCTGCTGGTAGGCGGTATCGTGATTTATCTCAATATCCGGCTCCTGCTTCTTCTTTTCCTGTAAAAGATTTTACCTTTGCCGGTGTTATTTACTTTTGAGGCATCCTATCATTATCTTTGATTTTTTGTGATAAAGAAAATTATTAAAATCCTTCTCTTCATTTTCCTGGGCCTGCTGACCCTGGAATTGCTGGTTTATTTCACAGCGCCTGTCTATGATTTTCCGGTTCCACAACCCTTTTCGGGAGAAAAAATTTACAATCCCTATGAAGGAATGGACAGTACCCATTGGAAGAAAGCCAATTTTCATTTTCATGCACACGCCTGGGGCGGATTGACCAGCGGCCGGAACAATACGGTAGTGGAGTTCTGGAAAACATATAAAAAACTGGGATATGACGTTCCCTGTATTTCCGATTACCAGCACATCAATACCTTCAACAAAGATTCTTCGTTTTATATCCCGGCCTATGAGCATGGCTTCGGAGTGAGAAAAAAACACCAACTGTTAATCGGCGCGAAAAAAGTACTATGGCTGGATTATTCCCTCTTCCAGAACCGGAACCACAAACAGCACATCCTGAACCTTCTTCACGATCAGAGTGAGATCGTCGCCATTGCTCATCCCGACTGGGAAGATGGCTATTCGCTTGATGATATGAAGCGCCTTTCAAATTACGATCTCATCGAGGTACTGGATAATAACTGGCGATCGGTCCCGCAATGGGATGCAGCACTCTCTTCGGGACACCCGGTCTTCATCGTCGCTGATGATGATGCCCATGACATCCATAATCCTTACCAGATCGGGCGTTGCTGTACCTTTATCAATTCTCCTTCCCTTCATTCAGCCGATCTTATAAAAGCCCTGAAAGAGGGAAAAGCATACGGGGCCGACATCTACATGTCGGATAATGAAACCTTTGATCAAAAAGCGGAACGAGCACGCGGAATCGCGGTACTGAGATCCGTGGAGGTTCACAACGATACCTTGTGGATTAAAACCAGCAAGGAAGCTATCAGATTTGTCTTTAAGGGACAGAACGGGAAAACCAAAAAAGTAATACGGTTCACTACTACGGCCTGGTACAAAATTCAGCCGGAAGACACCTATATCCGGACGGAGATCATGTTCTTCAACTATTATGGCGGTCGCGGAACTATCTTCTACCTGAACCCGGTTTTCCGGTATAACGGAATCCAACCTGTAAATGCACTTCAGGCAGAAATCAATTATCCGAGAACCTGGATCTTACGGCTGCTATCCATTCCGTCCCTTATTGCCCTGATTATTTTTGCGTTTTACAGGAGAAATCAAAAAGCAAAAAATAAATATTCCGGATGAAAGAGGATAAAATAATCAACCGGGCAATCCTTGTTTTACTGCTCTGTTCCTTTGTTCTGAGAGCCTTTGTTGCGGGTTTCATAGAACTTGGGAACGATGAGGTATATTACTGGACCTATGCGAAATTTCCAGACTGGAGCCATTTTGATCATCCTCCCATGGTGGGATGGGTCATCCAGCTGTTTACCCTGAATCTCCGCTTCGATCATGAATTCTTCCTACGACTGGGTGCCGTGGTGTTTGGAACCCTGAACACTTGGCTGATCTTCCTGATCGGGAGAAAGATCAAGGATTCCATCACGGGATTTTATGCCGCGCTGCTATTCACTGCTTCCATATATTGTTTCATTGTCGCCGGAACCTTCATCATGCCCGATACGCCACAGGTGTTATTCTGGCTTTTGAGCCTCTGGCTGCTCGTGGATTGTTTACCGGATAAGGAACTTACAAAAAGCAGCCGGATCAAACTTCTTTTAGCCGGGGTCACAGTCGGGCTGGCATTGCTGTCAAAATACCATTCGGCATTCCTTATCGTGGGTGTTTTCCTCTACATGCTTTTTTACAACCGGAATTGGTTCAAAGCAAAGGAAACCTACCTGTCTTTCCTGATTGCTCTGGTATTATTTGCTCCGGTGATCATCTGGAATTATCAGAATTCATTTATCAGTTTTACTTTCCATGAAGCCAGGGTTGGGTATTCTGGAATGCGGATACGCTGGGATTATTTTGGAACAGAGCTTATCGGCCAGTTTTTTTACAGTAACCCGGTCAATTTTATCATCATTCTTTTCTCTTTGGTTGCCATTATCTTCAGAAAACAATTTCTTGAAAGGTCTGTTCTCCGGTTATTGCTTGTGATGAGCTTGCCACTGGCTCTGGTTTTCATGGGATTCTCACTATACAGCAGCACGCTGCCCCATTGGACCGGGCCGGCATACCTGGGATTGATCCTGGTGGCGGCAGCATGGCTTTCAGGGCCTGCCGGAAAAAATCCTTCGCCGAAATTAATTCCATTGCCGCTCAGGATCGCTCTTATCTTCCAGCTGATCCTGATAACAGCAGGAGTTCTCCAAATCAAATACGGGATCTTTCCCCTAAAAAAGAATGGGATAGATGATATTACCATGCAAATGCAGGGATGGAAACAACTGGGAGAAAAATTCAGAACAGTAGCCGAACGGGATATAAACCTTAACAGGATAACTGCCGATGCCCCGATCCTGACCTTCCGCTGGTTTCCTGCTGCCAACCTCGATTATTATGTCGCAGGACAGTTGCAGAAAAAGGTTTATTCGCTTGGTACCCTGAGCCGTATTCATAAATATTACTGGATCGATAAAGCAAGAGGTGATCTTCTGAAAGGAACAGATGCCTATTACATTGCCCTTAGCAACGATTATGTTGATCCGCACGAACGATACGGGTTATTGTTTGATTCCATTGTCGCAGCAGATACCCTGAAAATATTCCGCGGGAGGGAGCTGACCTGGGAAGCTTACGTTTTCAAGCTGTATGGATTAAAAAAGAAGATCAGTTTCAGGAAAGTGACCGATTTTCTTGAACCTGCCAATGAACGGATCAATTATTGGATCAACCAGATCAGGACACATCCCGACTGGCTCAGGGCCGTCACGATAAAAGCGCAGAAAAAAGGTGCAACACTCGATGATGTTATGTGGGATGAGGCATCATGGGTGGCCGAGCAGGAATTGCATAAGTAGCTATAGAATTGGCAAACAGGCGAAATAATAAGTTGATCAGAATCTGAATAAGCTTTATTGGGTGATAGGTAGTATGACTTCTGATGACCTGTTTAAAATACGAACGAGAGAACAAAGGAATAAGTATTTTCAGGACCTGCCACTCCAGGATAGGGCGATATACCTGTTGCCCATTCATACCGAAGCTCCCCGCTAACCTTCCACCAGTTTATGCCAATCCCCCCGATGATCCCAAAATCGTATAACCTCGGAGCAGGGATGGCTTTTCCTGAACAATTCCAAACAGTTCCGCTAAATTTATTTACCAATATTTCCGTATTATCGGCCTGTATGGCATAACCGTTGGAAATTCCGATATCTGCAAACGGGAGTACTTTCCACTTAGGGTATTGGTAACGAAGCATGGTATTAAGTTTGATATGTGCAACCTTAAATGAAAATGTTCCCTCGTAATTCACAAAATACCATGTGGTACCTGATGTGGAACCCGAATTTGAATAAAAGTTATACACGAGCTCATTTACCAGGGACCATTGTGCACGTTCGCGGGGGAAAATAATGTATAAGGAAACCCCGGCAATAAAACTGTAGCAATCTGTCATTTTAACTCCCCCAAGATATGCAGGTCCAACATCAGAGTCCAATATAATAGCAGATCCGCCACTAAAGGTTACTTGTGTAAGTGTGGGACCGGCAAGCAACCCGAACTTGATTTTAATGGGTTCTTCTTTTTTTACAAATTCAACGGGAGAATGGATACATTCATTATACCGGATCACTATCGACCTGATACTTGAAGTTGAATAGCTCGATGTATTAATCCTCTCTTTAAGTCCGGGACAATCGGTAAAAAGCACGATCAGTTGTCCTTTGAATAGTTCTGTCGTGGCAATAAAATTTTGTCCCTGTGTAATTCCTTCAGAAGTAGTAATATAAGTTTTTTTCAGAAGAAGTTCAACCAGGGGAGCACCGGCTTTCGATACATAATAATGTTCCCGGTTGTTCCGGTCATTAAAGTAGTACAAAGAAGCTTCTCCTTTCACGAGGGTCATTAGAAACAAGGCCGTGTCTTTTACTGATTTGGGTTCCTGGTGCTCCATCAGGTCTTTTGTCTGGAAGGAAGAAAGATCAAGCGAAACATGGCTGCTGATGTAGTGGTCCTTCGGGGGAATAAAAAAACCTGCAATGTCATCGGGCCTG
>JBEKST010000024.1:0-17782 GCA_049516815.1 Bacteroidales bacterium
GAACTGACTGGGCTTAAAAGACCGCTGAAATACATCTTCAGAAATTAGCCATTCGGCATTTGCCTTTCGCCAATTCGCCATTTCGCTATTTCCTTTATATTTGCCGGATTAAGTTGTTAAGATGATATTCCTGAACTATATAATCCAGGTTGGCCCCGTTCAAACCACACCCGTTGAACTCATTGCTGTTTTTTTCGGCCTGCTCTGTGTATGGTCGATGAAAAAGGAAAGTATCCTTGCTTTTCCATTCGGCATTATCAACGTTTTGATCTACGTCTATATCTGCTTCACAGCCAAACTGTATGCCTATGCAGGGATCAATATTTTCTATTTTGTGATGAGTGTTTATGGCTGGTATAATTGGCTCAGGACAGGTGATAATGAAGAAAAAATCAGGATCACGGAGTGTTCGAATAAAGAAAGGATCTGGAACAGCATTGCCATCCTGGTCTTTTTTATTATTTTATGGATCCTGCTCAAAAAATTAACTGATAGCGTGGTCCCAGTTTGGGATGCCATTACTACAGCCATCTACATCATCGGCATGTGGCTCCTCGCCAGGAAAAAGATCGAGAACTGGATCCTCTGGATCGCCGGCGATTTTATCTCCATTTTCCTCTTTGCCTATGAAAAGCTCTATTTCAGCAGCTTCCAGTTCCTGGTATTTACGGTGATTGCAGTTTTAGGATACCTTGAGTGGAGAACCAAGTTAATTCAGAATTCAGAGATCAGAAGTCAAAATGAAGAATGAAGAATGCAGAATAATAAATGCTATATCCAGTATCCAGCATCCAGCATCCAGCATCCAGCATCCAGCATCCAGCATCAGGAATGAAAAGCATACTAAAGATAGCAGTTACCGGACCTGAATCAACAGGAAAATCTCTACTCACTGAGGAACTTGCTGAACATTACCATACGGTATTTGTCCCTGAATATGCAAGGGGATATATTGATCGCCTCGATCGCCCATACAACCGTGAAGATATTCTTAAAATAGCCAAAGGGCAGATCAATGAAGAAGACCGGTGGATTAAACAGGCAACCCGCATGCTTTTCTGCGACACCGAACTGATCGTCACCAAGATTTGGAGCGATGTGAAATATGGAATGTGTGATCCCTGGATCCTGAAGAAGATCGAAGAAAATAATTATGATCTTTTTTTGTTATGTAATATAGACCTTCCCTGGAAAGAAGACCCCCAGCGTGAGCATCCTCACATGAGGGAAAAACTGTTCAATCTTTATCAAAACGAACTGACCGAACGTGGTTTTCCCTTTAAAGTTGTTTCAGGATCCGGCAAGGAAAGATTAATGAATGCCCTCGGCTTCATCGAAACGGTACTTGTTAATAAAATAAAATAGTAATAAAAATGATGACAAAAAAAGAAAACAATGAACAAACCTTATCTTTTTGGAAGAGCCGGAAAGGAATTATATTGCAAATAGTTATTGTAATCATTCCATCAATTTTATTTTTAAAATCGGGCAGTTTATTGTTAATGGGAGTATTTTTTAGTGTGTTCTTATCATGGGTAGGACTGAGATTACAACAACGGAATTGGTCTGATGTTGGGTTAAAAAGACCTTCAAATTTAAAAAATGTGTTATTAACGGTAATAGTTGCAACTGTTGCTTTAATTGTATTGTCTTATATACTACGACACATTGTAACTTTGGTAACTAATCAGGCCCCAAATCTGGAAGTATTTAATGCTCTTGGGGGTAATCCTGCAGCATTATTGATTGGATTAGTTGTAGTGTGGACTTTTGGAGCATTTGGCGAGGAAATGCTTTTCCGTGGGTTCTTAATCAATGCCTTTTATAAACTTTTCCCAACCAATTACTTTAGTGATCGCATAAAATGGGGCATGTCATTATTTGTGACTTCGATTCTGGTCGGCTTTGGTCATGCTTATCAAGGAATTACAGGTATGATTCTTACTGGTATAATAGGTTTTTGTTTTGGTTTGATATATTTATATAGTAACCATAATTTATGGCCGGGCATATTAACTCATGGACTCTATGATACGGTTGCTTTTGTCATGGTATTTTCGGGATATAACCCAGATCAATTATTTAAATAAGAGGTTGTAAATTATTCATAATTTTGAATTTTTAATTTTTCGCTGATCGAATATCCAGACTGTTGAATAAACGCTTAAATATTCTTTTCCTGCCCCGTTGGTATCCACACCGTTATGATACCATGACCGGGCTGTTCATTCAGCGGCAGGCCAAAGCGGTTTCTTCATATTATGATGTGGCTGTTCTTTATGTCCATTCCGATGAACAGGCTGCCAACCGGTATGAGATCGATTTTGCCGATGAAAATGGGATCCGGGTTGTGAGGGTATATTACCGGGAGCCCCGTAAATCTCTGATTTCCGGGTATCTGAAAATGTTCCGGTTCTTTCGTGCGCACAGACTCGGTTTTAAGATGCTCAGTTCATTTCAGCCCGATCTGATCCATGTGCATGTTCTTACGCGTGAAGGGATCGTTGCCTGGATAAACAAACTTCTGAATGGAACCCCCTATGTGATCACAGAACACTGGTCGCGGTATTTGCCTGCCAATAATACTTTCCGGGGAGGATTCCGGAAAATGATCACACGGCAGGTGGTGAAGTCATCAGCTGCCATAATTGCCGTTTCGGAAATCCTTAAAACAGCGATGTTGAAGCTGCGTCTTAGAAATACAAACTTTTTCGTGGTTCCCAATCTGGTTGAAACAAATCTGTTCACCATCAGAGCGCGACCGGTGCGGAATACTATTAAAAGGTTTATCCACATTTCCTGTTTCGAGGGCCGGTCGAAAAATATCTCTGGATTTCTGAATGTTGTCAAAAATCTTTCAGGAAAAAGATCGGATTTTGAATGTTTTCTCATTGGCGACGGACCGGAATTTGATCTATGGAAGACCAGGGCAGATGAACTTGACTTGCTGGGGAACACGGTTTTTTTTACCGGACTGAAAGAACAAAAAGAACTTGTAAAGGAGATCCAGGCGGCCGATTTTATGGTTTTGTCGAGCAACTATGAAACCTTCGGGACCGTCGTGATTGAGTGCCTTTCTTGCGGGATCCCGGTAGTAGCTACAAACGTCGGCATTGTTCCGGAAGTTATTAACGAAACCAATGGGATTATGATTCCGGCAGGGGATGACAACGCACTCGAGGATGCGATAAACATTATGCTTGATCAGTATAATTCCTATGACCCACAAACGATCCGCAACACGGTTCTCACTAAATTCGCCAACGAAACAATTGCAAAACAACTATTTGGAATCTATCAAAACTCAATAAAACCAAATCGAAAAAAATAACTCGTCAATTCATCAATCAATTAACTCACCAGTTCGCCAGCTCACCACTTCACCAGTTATGTTCAAGAACATCCTCAGTACAATTACCACTCGCATCCTCGTCGCACTCCTGACGCTGATCATGGTGCTCGTCAATGCCCGTTACCTGGGCGCTGAGAAAGTAGGCACAATCAACCTGATTATATTGGCTATCGCGATTTTACAACTGGTAAGTAACCTGGTTGGAGGCGCAGCGCTTGTTTACCTGGTCCCGCGGGCACAACTGATGAAACTCTTCCTTCCATCGTGCGGCTGGGCGATTCTGATTTCGGCAATTGGGACTTTTCTGCTGAACACTTTGCATCTGATCCCAACCGGTTATGCCGTACATGTTTTTTTCCTCGCTATGCTTTTATCGCTGTTCACGGTTAATTTCATGGTGCTGATGGGAGAGGAGCGGATCCGGGCATACAATATCATAAGCTTGTTCCAGGTTGTGATCCTTTTCGCTGTACTTATGTTTTTTTTCTTCGGATTGGGGAAAAGGGAAGTCATGGTGTATCTCTACGGATTATACATTTCCTATAGCTTCGCATTTCTTTCAAGCCTTGTTTTAATTGTTCCTTCCTTCAAAAAAAAGGAGATCCTGGGATCCGGCAAGATCATCCGCGAGTTGGTTCAGCTTGGCTCGCTGATGCAAGTGGGCAACATCCTGCAATTTTTTAATTACCGTCTCAGCTATTATTTCATCGAGTTTTTTCTAAAAAGGGCTGCCGTGGGAGTCTATTCGGTAGGAGTGCAGCTTTCTGAGAGCATCTGGCTCATCGCCAAGAGTATCCACATGGTACAATATACCCGGATCTCAAACGAAAAAGACGAAAAGTATGCAGCAAAGCTGACACTCAACCTCGTCAAGATCTCATTTGTCCTTACGCTGATTTCCCTCATACTGATCATGATTCTTCTCCATCTTTTCTTTTCCCTGATCCTCAAACCTGAATTCCAACAGGTGCCGGTGATCATGTACACGCTTGCAGCCGGTATCCTGACCTTCTCCATCTCTATCATCCTTAGTCCCTATTTTTCCGGACTGGGTAAACCCATTCACAATACCATCAGTGCTACCATCGGACTGCTATTTACTATTGTCCTTTGCATTTTCCTGATCCCACGCCTGGGACTTATCGGTGCAGGGTTGGCAGCGACCTTTTCCTATATCGCTGCAACGCTTTACCAGTTCATTGTTTTTATTAAGATGACCAAGGTCAAGCCGGCTGACTTCCTGCTCAGAAAAGACGACATTATGATAATCGTTAAAGGAATGAAAAAATTGATAATTGATAATTCTGTAACGCGTAACGCGTAACGCGATTTTCACTTTTCGCCATTTCGCTATTTCGCCATAATAATGTCACCCCTACAGGGTTATAGAATTGCTTCTTCACAAATTTCGCTATTTCTCCATTTCACTATTTCTTAACTCTCCAACTCACCAGCTCGCCAACTCATCAGCTCGCCAGCTCATCAGCTCGCCAGCTCATCAGCTCTCCAACTCATCAGCTCGCCAGCTGCCATTTGTGAATAATTAATTCATAACTCTTCTGCCTGTCGGGTTTTTTGCAGTTTTCTTTCTTCTATCTTTGCACCGCTTAATTTTTCTGTTATGAATCTGCCGGAAGTCTATAACGAAGCCAGTATCCGTTCACTCGACTGGAAAGAACACATCCGTCTCCGGCCAGGGATGTATATCGGCAAACTGGGCGATGGCTCATCACCCGACGACGGAATCTATGTCCTGATCAAAGAAATCCTTGATAATTCAATCGATGAGTTTGTGATGGGATTTGGTAAAACTATTGAAGTCACCATCAAGGACCAGCAGGTATGCGTGCGCGACTACGGACGGGGCATGCCGCTCGGAAAGATCGTCGAATGTGTCTCAAAAATCAATACCGGAGCAAAATACGATTCCAGTGTTTTTAAAAAAGCGGTAGGGTTAAACGGGGTTGGAGCAAAAGCCGTTAACGGACTTTCTTCTTATTTTAAGGTCCAAGGCGTACGTGAAGGAATAACAAAGATCGTTGAATTTCGAAGAGGTGAACTGACCAACGAAGAAAAGGAGAAAAAATCTGAGCTCAGGACCGGCACCATCGTCACTTTCGTCCCGGATGAAGATCTTTTCGGGAAATATCACTTCATACCCGAATATGTCCAGAAGATGCTTTGGAACTATGCCTTTTTGAATACAGGCCTTACCATCATCTTCAATGGTGAGCGCTTCCATTCCCAGAACGGCCTTCTCGATCTGCTGACTAGCTATATTGATACACCGGTAATCTACCCGGTCATTCATCTGCAGAATGGAGATTTTGAATTTGCCTTTACCCATTGCGAGATGTATGGCGAGGAATATTATTCCTTTGTGAACGGCCAGCATACCACGCAGGGAGGCACCCACCAGGCAGCATTCCGGGAAGCCATGGTCAAGACTATCCGCGATTTTTATAAAAAAGATTTTGATACTGGTGATATCCGGGCATCCATGGTTGCAGCGCTCAGCATCAAGGTACAGGATCCGGTCTTTGAATCACAAACAAAAACTAAACTGGGCTCACAGAACATAGAACCCGAGGGCCAATCCATCCGAAACTATGTCATGGATATGGTGAAGAAATATCTTGACGATTATCTTCACATGAACCCGGAAACCGCAGAAGCATTGCTTCGCAAGATCACGCAATCGGAAAAAGAGCGGAAGGAATGGGCAAACATCAAAAAAATCGCCAGAGAAAGTGTCAAGAAAGTCAGTCTGCATAATAAAAAACTCAGGGATTGCCGCCTGCATTATGACAATCATGACGAGCGCCGGTATGAATCTACACTTTTTATTACGGAAGGTGATTCTGCCAGTGGATCCATCACCAAATCCCGGGATGTAAATACTCAGGCGGTTTTCAGCCTGAAAGGGAAGCCCCTGAATTGCTATGGCCTGAGCAAAAGGGTGGTGTATGAGAATGAAGAATTCAACCTCCTTAATTCGGCTCTGAACATCGAAGAAGGATTGGAGAACCTAAGATACAATTATGTAGTGATCGCAACCGATGCAGATGTCGACGGAATGCACATCCGGCTGCTCTTACTCACTTTCTTTCTCCAGTTTTATCCCGACCTGATCCGGAACGGACATCTTTATATTCTTCAAACCCCTTTGTTTAGGGTACGCAACAAACAGAAAACCATCTATTGTTATTCTGATGAGGAACGAAAGGATGCCATTGAAAAACTGGGACCTAACCCCGAGATCACACGTTTTAAAGGACTCGGAGAAATCTCACCCGATGAATTCAGGCATTTTATAGGATCTACCATGCGGCTCGACCCGGTGATCCTTTCCAAAGATTCTCCGGTAAATGATTTGTTATCGTTTTACATGGGAAAGAACACACCCAACCGCCAGGGTTTTATCATTAATAATCTTAAGGTGGAAGAAGACCTCATTGACGAGATTCACGCAAACTGATCACTCGCCTTTTCTTGTCAATGGCCAGATGTGGCCCGTCAACTTCAAATTGGCTTCCCTCCGGCGGATGATGTCTTTGAGCTCGATCAGCATATTCTCATTCACTTCCTGTGCCATGGGAAGTACCCATTTTTTTGTCTCCTCGATGTACCTATGGACAAATTGCTTGTCGAAGATGTCCGAATGGAGATCGGTCAGGTTGGAGATCCGGTCGGCACACTTCAGGATCTTAGCTCTTTTTGACCCTTTATTCAGAACCCGTTCGAGATACTGGTCTTTGGATTCTTCAGGGGCTCGCGTGACTTCCATCACCAGCTTGTAGACTTCAGGTCCGTCGGAATCAAGCCGGATGATCTCATCCGCATTAACACATTTTGAATCCTCAAAGACATCATGTATGAACGATGCCTTCAGCAGTACAGGATCCATATAATGGTAATCCAGCAGGATGGCAAAAGTGCTGAGGGCATGCCGGAATTGGTTACCTCCGACATAGCGGTATTTTCCGCGAAGTGCTGTGCTTTTTTGAATATACGGAGCAAGAACCATTTTCTCCAGTTCGGATTTTTCAGAATTCTCCATATAATGATAAAAATGCGTTTCCCAAATTTTGAATGATATCACCTGCGATCAATGCTTCATGGCCTTTTTCTTTTGCAGCAAAATCCCCCGCAAGTCCATGAATATAAACACTGAGAAGGCATGTTTCTAATGATGAATATCCCTGTGCTTTGATCCCTGCAAGGACCCCTGTCAGCACATCTCCGCTTCCTCCGGTCGCCATTCCCGGGTTACCGGTTGTGTTGAAATAACAATTTCCATCGGGAGTAGTGATGGCTGTATGGGCGCCTTTTAACACGACATATACCCCGTGTTTTATTGAAAACTCCCGTTGGATCTTGTTTCGCTCAAAATCGTCGGAAGATTTTCCAACCAACCGCTCGAATTCTTTCGGATGAGGTGTGAAAATACTTCCTTTTGGAATGAAGGGGATCCAGGTTTTGTTTTCCCCGAGGATATTAAGTGCATCTGCATCGAAGATGAGCGGTAATTTTGAATTCTGTATCAGGTGCTTCATTGCACGCTGGGTTGCATCTGCCTGGCCGATGCCGGGACCAATGGCAATGGAAGAATACACAGAAAGGTCAGGGATACCGGAGAAGATATCTTCATCCGCATCAAGGAAAAGCATGGCTTCCGGTACTGCCGTTTGAAGGATGGTATTCCCGCTTCGCGGAACATGTGTAGTCACCAACCCCGGCCCTGATCGTAAACAAGCTTTCGCGGCCAAAACAGCTGCACCCATCTTTCCCTTGCTTCCGCAAACAAGATAAGCATGCCCGAAAATCCCCTTATGGGAAAACTTGTTCCGCGTTTTCAGTATCTTTTTACAGTCCGGACGGGTGATATAATAATAATGGGTCTCTGCTTGGTCAATATATTCCTGCAGGATGCCGATATCCAAAAGATGCCAGTTACCAATATAACGGTCGTTCTCAGGGAAGAATAACGCAAGCTTTGGGGGCGAAAAAGTAAGGGTATGATCTGCATGAATGATGGCTGGGTCAGGAGGACCGGCAATCGTTTCATCACAAAACAATCCCGAAGGAAGATCAATGGAAATGGTAATGGAATGTCGATCATTGATATATCGGATCACACCGGCTAAAAAACCGGTAACAGGCTTACTCAGCCCGCTTCCGAACAAGGCATCGATTATAATATCTTCGTCATGATGAAAAACCGGGAGAGAACTTTTCTCTGAAATTACTGTACACTTGATCGAAGCCGATTCCGATAACCTGTCAAAGTTGATCCGGCAATTGGGTGAAAGTTTTTTTGGGGATCCGAAAAGGAATACTTCCGTAGTATACCCCTTCGATGCCATCAAGCGTGCAATGGCAAGGCCATCACCTCCGTTATTACCTGCCCCGCAAATAACCTTGATCTTTTTGTGGTCGGGGATATTAGAGATCAGCCAGTAAAAACAAGCATTGGCTGCACGTTCCATCAGGTCGATATCGGCAATGGGCTCTTTCCGGATCGTAAAAAGATCCGCCTCACGAATCTTATCAACTGCGAGTATCTTCATATTTTATTCAACCATCCCCCAGATGGGCAGAAGGGCAAAAAAACCGATGATCGTGAGCAAGGCAAAAATAAAAACCAGGATCGAAATGATCAGACCAATAATGGCACAAATCCTTCCCGCTTTCACATTGTTAAGGGAACTGAGTGTAAAATTGCTTGGCTGTGCATTGAACAGAAAAAGTTCTTTTCTTGCCAACGACAATGTAACGATGCTCAATACAATCCCCACGATCGAAATAATGTGCCACCAGCAAAATACCAGTGAAAGAATGCCAAGTACAAGGATGGTATTCGAATTGGGAAGATTCATCTGAAGCGGTGAATGATAAAAATTACCCCCTGAGGGCTGATTTGGTTGTTCCTCCATGATCTTCTTTTTATTACTATTCAATATGTAAAGATAAATACAATTTCTCTTTAAAAATAGAAAAGGTGAAATTTGAATTGCCCAAGTGTATTATATTCAACGGCAGGGAACGGGATCTTGATGAAACTGAATATAGTAAACAACGCTTTCAGTGTCTTTGAACGGGTAGGGATCCGCGTCAAATCGACATCCATCGAAAAATAGAATTGACGGTAACGGTCATAATGAGGTAAAGCTTTCTGCTTCAGGGAATCGGGGTTGGACGATGCACCCAGCATACCCTCCGCTCCATAGCCGAATGCAACATTGATCCATTTTGGAAATCGGGTGGTTTTTGGAAGAAAAGACGCGATGTTACCCGATAACCAGAAAGTGTGTCCGTTGTAATCTTTCACCATGTTCTGGATCAGGTTGTCGCCTAAAAGATCCGGTCGGTATGAGGCATACTTCGTTTGGTGAAATGAATACTTCAGCACAAACCGCTGTTCTTTCCATCCCAACTGCTGTCCTATGAATAGAAGACACCCTGCCGTATTCGCTGAAAAATCACCTAAAGAAAATCCCCATTGCGATGAGAATCCATCCAGGATCTCAATATTGAGCATGTATGCCATGCCGAGCAAACTGCCATAAATTGTTGCATTATTCGATGACAATCCCGCCCATCGGTAAGAGTTGTACCCTATCATACTGATATAATAAGCCGTTGTAATATGGCCGCATTTATCCATATACATCCATTCATTAACATCATTAAATAAATGAAAGGATGACTGCGGATAGTTTTTATACCATGCAAAATACAATCCCCCAAGGCTGCCGAAATACAACGCGCCTTCGGCCGATAATACTGCAGCCAATCTTCCAGTATGCAGGGTAGTATCTTTTTTTAGTGCGACAAGGGTATCGGATCCGGATGCTTTGGAAGGACATGCCCGGAATCCGGTCAGGATGAAAAACAGGCCGATAACGAATAACTTCTTCCGGATCATTTTCAGTGGATGTTTAACCGTTTAAGGGATGCCTGGTAACGCTCTGCATTCCTGTTGTGTTCGGCAAACGTAATGGCGAAATTGTGATATCCCGAAAGATCGTCTTTCGCACAAAAATACATATAGGAATGGTGTTCATAGTTCAGCACGGCATCAATAGAAGAAACCGACGGAAGGCAAATAGGGCCGGGAGGGAGCCCTGTATATTTGTAAGTATTATAAGGAGAGTCGATCTCTTTATGCTTGTTCAATACTCGTTTGATTGTAAAATCATTCCAGGCAAATATCAGGGTCGGGTCGGCCTGCAATGGCCAGCCTTTTCTCAGCCGGTTCAGGTAAACTCCTGCAATGACAGGTTTTTCCGTATTTTTTGCAGTTTCTTTTTCAAGTATGGAAGCAAGGATAATAACCCCGGGGATATCGAGCGCTTCCTGACTCATCTTCATAAGCCGGTCATCGTTCCAGAATTTCTGGCGTTCCTTGTACATCCGCCGGATAAACTGGTCGGCCGTGGTGTTCCATAAAAATTCATAGGTGTTCGGGATAAATAAAGTGAATACGGTGACTGGTCTTACGCCGAATTCCCGAAGGTAGTCGGGGTTACGCAAAAGGTTCAGGATCGAGATGGAATCTCCTTCGATCTGGGCAGCGATCTTCCCTGCGAGTTCTTCAGGATTCCTGACATTCTGCAGGATCACCCGCACCGGTTCTTGTTTCCCCGACCGTAACAGGTCAACCAGTTCAAGGTTATTCATCCTGTCGCGGATCTTATAACGCCCCGGCCTGACTTTACCATCGTATTTTTTTATATGTGCCACCCATACGAAAGACCTCATATCCCGGAGGTAGTGATGGTCTGATAGCATGTTTTTTACAACCTGGAAATCCGAACTTGTATGAATATATATATAGGCAGAAGGCTGATCACCCGTTGTTACATTGGGTCGGAAGAAATTCTGGTAATAATGAAATCCCCATCCACAGAGGCCGACAAGAATCAGGAGAAACAGGAAATACCATAACCAGTGATAGCGCGTTTTTTTTACGGGTTCAGGATTCTTTCTGGTCTTTTGCGTCATTTCAGTGCCGGGTGAAATCAGTTTACAAGCAAACAATACATCATGAATGGATTAACTGGAACATCAGCTCGTCCACCCAGCAATTATCTATGTATCTCCATTCTTTTTTTAACCCGCATTGGATAAATCCTGCTTTTTCGAACAAACGGATACTGGGTGTGTTATCGGCCGTTATATTGCAATGAAGCATATGCAGCTTCAGGATTTCAAAACAGTACCGGATCAACACCTGGAGCGCTTCTGTTGCATACCCTTTTTCCTGCTCTTCCGGCAAAACAAAGATCCCGACACCGGCGTGTTCATGATGGGGTTCAAAATCATAGAGATCTATAATACCGATGGTTTTTTTTTCATTTTCCGGCAGAAGAAGATCAATCATCAACCGCAATTGCTTTTCTGAATACAGGTCGTGCTGCGAACTCAGGATATACTGCTCTAGTTGATGTCGTGAATAGGGGATCAGGGTGTTCCCGACACGCCAGATCATCGGGTCATTCTCGATCGTATAAGTAAAATCAAGATCCGTTGGTTCGATGGCCCTCAACCTGATGTTTTTCCCTCTAAGCATATTGGCAGTCATAAGCAATTCGTAATTCGCCTGCCTGCCGGCAGGCAGGTAATTGATAATTAAATAACAATCTCTCCTTGAAACACCAACACCGCCGGCCCTTCAAGCCAAATATCTGAAAAGGCATTTCCTTCCTGGTGAAATAACACCCTAAGTGTTCCTCCACGGGTTTGAACATCCATAAAGGTGCGTCGGGCATGGTTGTTAACTGCATGGGCCAGCACGGCAGCGGTTACCCCGGTGCCACAGGAAAGCGTTTCATCTTCAACACCGCGTTCATAGCTTCGTACAAAGAGACAATCTTTCCGGATCTCAACAAAATCCACATTCGTTCCCTCTTCCCTGAAACGTGCATTGAACCGAATTTTCTTCGCTTCACCAATAATATCAAGGGTTTCAACTTCCCGCATAAAGATCACATAATGTGGCGATCCCGTATTCAGGAAAAAATGGTCAGCATCAATCTCTTCCACCGTGACATCTTTCATTTTCAGGCTGATGATATCAGAGGAATCTCTTTGTATGACCTTTCCAAGGTGTTCCCCATCAATGGCCAGAAATCGTGTTTCAGATCCGGCTTTCGCCAACGACCTTGCAAAAATGATCATACACCGACCGCCGTTTCCGCACATGGTACTTTCCCTGCCATCCGAATTGTAATAGGTCATGTAGAAATCAACGCCTGGCTTTTCCGTCAGTAGCATCAACCCGTCACCCCCGATCCCGAAATGTCGGTCACATAAACGGACAATCTCTTCCTGCTTCGGGTTCCATTGAAGCTTGCGGTTATCAATGATGATAAAATCATTACCGGTGCCATTATATTTTGAAAAAGGAATTTTCATCATACAAAGCTAAAGATAAATTGATAATGGATAATGGATAATTGATAATTGATAATTTCGTTACCAGTAACGCGTGACGCATAACGAAATTTTCGCTACTTCTCCATTTCGCTATTTCGCTACTTATTATTTACAAATCCGCTATTTTTGCAGAAAAAAAATGAATGGCGATCCACGTCTATACAGCTTACTGAAGGAACTCAATATTTTCTTTGACTATTACGGACATCCGCCGGTCACAACCATCGAAGAAGCCAGTAAATACTGGAAAGACATCGAAGCAGCCCATTGCAAGAACCTCTTTTTTCGAAACCACAAAGGCGACCGCCATTATCTGGTAATTATCGAATATTCTCATGATCTGCATATTCACGATCTTGAAAAACGCCTGAAGCAAGGCAAATTATCCTTCGCCTCCGATCAACGGATGATGAAGTACCTCGGGCTTACTCCCGGCTCAGTTACTCCATTCGGGCTCATCAACGATAAGGAGAAGCACGTCCACGTCTTCCTCGATGAAAACCTGAAGAAAGCAAAGAAGATCAGCTTCCATCCCTGCATCAACACCGCCTCCATCGTGATTGCCTTCTCCGACCTCGGGAAGTTTTTGAAGTTTACCGGTAATACATTTGAATACCTGAAACTCTACGAGTAAGTTTATGGAGTTATAAAGTTATATAGTCATAAAGTGTTTAGTGCTAATTTTGATTCCTGCATTCTGAATTTCCACATTCTCTGTTCAGTTCGGCAGCTTGCCAGCTCAACAACTCGCCAGCTAACCTTCACCGATCTTTTTCCGCCTTCCACCGAATACCATTTTCCCACGAAACATATCCGGAATACATTTGTCTCAGAAATTTTTTTAACTTTGAAAATCATAAAACTATGGAAACTTCAGTCGAACAATTCCTCAGACGTCAGAAAATGAAAAAATTTGCTTTCGGCTTCATCGTGGTCCTAGCCGGATTGCTTCTCTTGGCATTCAATTTTGATTTCTTCCCCTACACATGGAAACATGTAATCTTCTCCTGGCAGATGTTATTGATTGCCATCGGTATCGTCAGCATTTTTGGCAGTGACAGCCGGTTACCGGGTCTGATCCTCATCTTTATTGGCGGTTTTTTCCTGATCCCCGAGATTTTCGTCATGCATATTTCTTTCTTCCGGCTTTTCTGGCCACTCATCCTTATCGGCATCGGGTTAATGATCCTCTCCAAACGGGGTATGCATAGAAGATGGAGACACAGGTTCGAATCCTCAGCCACACCGTTGCCCGAGGAAGGGTACATCAATGAAACGAATATTTTCAGCGGATCAAAACACAGGGTGAACAGCCATGTGTTCAGAGGAGGGAAAATCACTAATATTTTCGGTGGAACCGAGATTGACCTGACCCAAGCTTTGTTGCAGGAAGGACAAACGGAACTGACCATCGAATGTATCTTTGGAGGAGTTACCCTGATCGTTCCCGCTGATTGGAAAGTGATCATCAATATAAATGCAATCATGGGTGGCTTTTCCGATAAACGGCTGGCCATCAAGGAATCTACCGATTCCAATAAAGTTCTGATTGTAAGAGGGTCAGCAATATTCGGAGGCGGCGAAATTAAATGTTGTTAAGAAATTGATGTATATGAATCGACACCCAGTCCTTCAGAACATCAGAACTTCTTTAATCTATTTCGGAATCTGGATCCTTCTTGCAGGGATCCATTTTTTCCTGCTTAGCTTTTATTATCATATTCCCGTTCAAATATCCATTGCTGATGCCCTGGTCTTTAATATTATTTACAGCATTCTTGGATTGATCCTTTGGTATGCGATCCGTTTCGCCCAACCTAAAAATCCTTCATTTTCTACACTTGTGATCTACCAGGTTACATTCCTTGTGGTTCTCCTCATTGTCTGGGCAGGAAGTTCATACTCCCTGCTCAAGGTAATTTTCCCCACCAATTATAAGTATCAGGATTTCCTTGATAACTCCATCCCCTGGAGATTGATCAGCGGGACTTTCTTCTATCTACTTTTGGTATTGGTTTATTACCTGGTCATCTATTATCTTAACCTCCAGGAAAAGACAAAAGCTGAAGGCCGGCTGAATGAAATAGTCCGTGAATCGGAACTGAACCTTCTGAAATCGCAGATCAATCCTCATTTTTTATTCAACAGTCTGAATTCGATCAGTGCGCTTACTATAACCAACCCGGAACAGGCACGTGAAATGACCATTAAACTCTCTGATTTCCTCCGTTATTCGGTATCGATGGGCAATAGCCGGTTTTCTACGTTGGGAAAAGAAATGGAACATATCCGGAAATACCTGGATATTGAAAAGGTCCGCTTCGGTACAAAACTTCAATATACTTTTACCATAGATGAAGCATGTCTGAATTGTGAAATTCCTGTAATGATTCTGCAGCCCCTGTACGAAAATGCAATAAAGCACGGCGTTTATGAAAGTACCGGGGAAGTAATGGTACAAACCACAACCCGGACTGTTGATGGTTATCTCGAGATTCTTATCATCAATGATTTTGAACCTGGCGCCCCTTCAAGAAAAGGAACCGGGATCGGTCTGGCAAACATCCGGGAGCGGATGAAACTAATTTATAAGGATGAACAATTGCTGACAACCCAGGTAAAAGGCAATAAATTTGAAGTACATTTGATTTTACCACAGAAGAAAACAGGTGATGATCTGATGAGATAAACAAAGAATGCAGGAATTAATCCTTAAACTTGACACTTAAAACTTAACACTTTATTGATACCTAAAACCCAAAACATATTATGAATACTGCGATCATTATTGATGACGAACAACCCGCAAGAGATTTGATAAAACATTATCTGAAAAAATTTCCTGAAATTGAATTGCTCGGGGATTATCCGGATGGATTTTCAGGACTGAAAGCCATTCAGGAGATGAAACCGGATATTATCTTTCTCGATATCCAGATGCCAAAACTTACGGGTTTTGAGATGCTCGAGTTGTTGGAAGACCCACCTCATATCATTTTCTCCACTGCTTACGACCAATATGCTATAAAAGCGTTCGAAATGACTGCCGTGGATTACTTGCTAAAACCTTATTCGGCCGAGCGCTTTGCCCAGGCCATCGAAAAAGTGCAACATCAGATCCTTTCCCGGAAAACAGAAAAACCACAAGTGAAAAACCTTGTAACAAACCTTGAAAGCAATCCTGAATTTCTGCAGCGGATTGCTGTAAAAACACGTCATAAGATCGAAGTGATACCGGTTACAGATATCTCATATATCGAAGCCGATGATGATTATGTGACGATCCATACCGGAAATGAAAAATTTCTGAAGGAAAAAACCATGAAATATATGGAATTGCACCTCGATCCTGCCCAGTTTGTGAGGATACACAGGTCGTACATCGTGAATGTGAACCAGATCGCCCGAATGGAACTCTATCAGAAAGAAACCTACCATGTCCTGTTGAAAAATGGGGCCAGTATTCGCGCAAGCAACACCGGGTACAAGGAATTGAAACATCTGTTAAACCTTTAACAACAAAAAAATTGTATCTTGCACCTGGTATTATTCCTCTATTAAGAACATAAAGAGCCAGAATTAGTATGAAAAAAACCAAGATCATTTTCGCGATCATATTATCCCTTTTCTTTGTCTTCTGTAAACCTTCTTTGACACTGGCACAGGATGTCAGTATAACCTCTGCATATCAGGAACCTCCGGAACAAAAAATGTTAGTGGAACTCACGGCTGCATTCGATACCCTGAAACTCCACTCCATTCGTCCTGCAGAAGGATACCTGAAATACGATTACCTGATCCCTGCCGGATTCTATAAGCAAATGTGGGATTGGGACGGTTTTTATATCGGATGTTACCTTGCATCTCATAAGAAGGAAGATTCAAAATATCTGAAAGGATGGGTGTTGAATTTCGTAAACAGTACAGATAAAAATGGTTATGTTCCCGGTTGCATTACAACGAAAGGCCCACGTCCGATCTTCGGAAAATTTGCCATGAAACCTTTCCTCTCACAGGGCGCCTATTTCGCATCTTTCTATGGAGGCAGTTTTGCATGGATTGCTCCGGTCTATGATAAATTGAAGAAAGTTCTGGAATATAGGGAAAAAACCCAATACGATCCAAAATACGGCTTGTTCTTTTGGGATATCGCCATTCAGTCCGGTGCAGATAATAATCCCGCACTTACCAACGACACCAACGACCGCTCTGCAATTCTTGCCGCCGATATCAATACCTTTCAGTTAAGGGAGTACATCAGTATGATGATGATCGCAGGAAAGCTGGGAAAGCCTGAGGATGTGAAAAAATACAGGTCGAAAGCTGATACCTTGAAAGCCAGGATGCTGAAGTACCTCTGGTTCCCGGAAGAAAAATCCTTTTTTAATGTGCGGAGAGATAATTGTGAGGTCATTGAAAGAGTTACCTATTCCAATTTTGTTCCTTTGTTCCAGGGAATTCTTCCCAAAGAAGAGGGCCAGGAGATGATCAAGCGTTACCTGCTGGCTCCCGAGCATATGTTGGCAGAATTCGGACTGCGATCCCTTTCGGCCCAGGATCCTTCCTATAACAATGCTTGCATCATCATTCCTTATTCCAACTGGCAGGGGCCAATCTGGATCAATGCAAATTACATGTACACCATTGCCCTCATCCGGTATGATTTTCCGAATCAAGCCAGCGAGATAGCAAAAAAGCTTGTGCCGGTCCTTCTGGAAGACATTAGACAAAACCATTCCATGCATGAATGTTATAATGCCGACACCGGCGCACCCCTCGCGCCCACTGCAGCGCAATCACCCAACGGCATTTTTACGGGCTTCGTAGGTTGTAACATGCTTGAACAGAATATGCTGGAAGGAGCCTTAACCGGCAAGTGGATGATGCTGGACCTGACGTATTAATTACGAATTACGAATTATGAATTACGAAATAAAACTCACCAGCTCGCCAGCTAGTCAATTCACTAGCTAATATTGTGTATCTTCA
>JBEKST010000025.1:0-17559 GCA_049516815.1 Bacteroidales bacterium
GGTGAAGTTCCACAAGGCGAGGGGCCATCATGACCAGATAAGCTAGCATGTTGGAATCGCCCAAGAGCATGCGAAAGGCTTGCAAAGCTTCGCTAACTTTACCGCCAGCTTCGACTGTCTCCTGGTATGTCTGGGCTGCAGCCTGGTCCCACTGCCAAGTATCGCCAAAAGCTAGGATCTGAGCTGCTGAGCGGCTACCATCCTGCTCGGCAAAGAGAACGTTATAGTTAGCGTTTGAGTTAAAGGGCGGATCCAGATAGATCAAATCTACTGTTTCGTCCTTGATATACCTTCGAAGGACGTCCAGGTTATCGCCGTAATAAAGAAGATTGGGATCGGCCATTAAAATAAATCGTTTCGCAATCCGTTAGGATATATTAAAAAAGATAGTTTTATTGATGCGATTTTTTTTAGCTCTCTTTTTATTCCTTTTCCTCCTTCTTCAAGGAACGCCTTCCCATTCCCAAACCGTGTCGGATACTTTGAACATAGCAAAACAATTGCGGGCAAAAGGCAAAATTCACAAAGCCTTTTTCCTTCTGAAAAAGACCTATGCAAATCATCCGGATGATCTGAATGTGGTCTGGTTAACGGCTCAAACTGCCTTTTGGGCTAACCGGATCGGGAAATCAAAGCAGCTGTATGAAAAAGCAATAAAATCGAATCCAAAAAACTTGTATCTCCAGCTGGATTACGCTAAGACTCTCGTGAACTGCGGTGAATTTGAAAAAGCCGGACATCTTCTGAAAGTTTACCTGGATTATGATTCCACCAATTCACAGGCCCTGACGGCTCTCGCAAGAATATTTTTTTGGAGATGCAGGTATCAGGATGCCTCATTGCTGGTAACCAAAGCCCTGAAGCAAGATCCGAAGTATCAGGAAGCCTTTTCTCTTTACAAAGAGATTGTTCTTGCCCGCTCTCCTTATCTGAGATTCAGTGCAGGATATGGTACGGATGATCAACCCATGCAAACGGCATCAATAATACTGGGAGGCGGTTTATATTTCAACGCGCTTTCAGCCTTACGTTTCACTTTCCAGGCTCCTTTTATGATCCGGGATGGAAAAACCGCCAATACGTTTATTTTCCAGGCGGGAAATACATCTTTTATCAGTAAGGCGAACCTGAACATCAGTTTAGATGCAGGAGTGATGAGATTTCCTTATAAGAGCAACTATACATGGACCGGGAACCTGTCTATCGACAAAATCTTTCTGCAGCATTTGGTTTTATCCGTTTATGCTCAAAAAAATCCCTATTTTGCGACCCGAAGCAGTGTTGACACGATGGTGATTCAAAACCACCTGGCCGGATCGGTTGGCTGGAATGGCCAGAATAGTTGGAATGGGAAAGCTGCCCTTGAAGCGTCTACCTATCCGATGGATCACAATCTTATCTATACAGGGTATGCGTGGTTATTCGGGCCTCCGGTAAAATTTTCCGTTTTTCAGTTCCGGTTCGGATATGGTTATAATTACAGTAATTCAAAGAAAAATAGGTTTGTTTCAGAGAAATCTTTATCTGAGATCATCTCCAATTACAACGCGAATGCAAAAATTACAGGGATCTATAATCCCTATTATACCCCAAAAGATCAGCAGATCCATTCATTTCTTTTGACGATAACCGGTCATCTTTTAAAATGGCTGGAATTTTCGATCAATGCTAATGCCGGATTTTACGCAACCACACAAGCTCCCTATCTTTACCTCGATAAAGACGAAACAAATAACACGATTTTTAAAACAGGTTTTGCAACTACCAGTTTTTTCCCTTTAACTGTTCAATTACAGGCATTGATGAAAGTATCAGAGCGAATTCATTTGCAGGCGGAGTACACTTATATGAGTACTTATTTTTATACCAGTCATTATGCCGGTATCGGCTTGAACATTCGATTCCCGAATGAAAAGAAAACTTAGTAAAGATCTATGGAGGCATCGTGAAGCTTCTTCTGTCAGGGCCCGGGAAAAATTTATCCTGCTGATCCTGGTTCTTGCCGGCGTTATCAGTATTTTTCAGTTTGCCGATTGGTGGTTTCACAAAGAGCACATCGGGAATACCTGGTTCTTCATCTTACTGAGTCTCTTTTTCTGGTATGGGATCAGCCGCTTGATTTTGATCTGGGTCAATTACCTGCGGATACGAAAACCATTACCGGTTGCTGCACCCGACGGGTTGAGCGTAGCTATCTTCACGACAAGTTCCCCCGGGGAACCTTTATCCATGTTCCAAAAAACACTGGAAGCATGCCGCAATATCACTTATCCGCACACTACCTATCTGCTGGATGACACGCAGGATCCGGAATTTAGAAAAGTTGCAGAGAAATATGGGGCAGTCTGGCTGGAACTGGTCGGTTTACCAGGGGCAAAAGCCGGAAAAGTAAACAAAGCGCTTCAGCTTACGCATGAAGACTTCATCCTGATCCTTGATCCGGATCATATTCCATTCCCGGAATTTCTGGACCATACCCTGGGGTTTTTTAAAGATGAACGAGTTGGGTTTGTTCAGGTTTCACAAGCCTATTACAACCAGTACCGGTCGTTTACTGCAAAAGGAGCAGCGGAACAAACTTATACGTTTTACGGGCCCACACAGATGGGATTATATGGAATGGGTTCGGCCGTAGCCATCGGCGCGAATTGTACATTCCGGCGAATAGCACTGGAGAGCATTGGAGGTCATGGCATCGGGTTGGCCGAGGACCTGATCACATCGATCCGTTTGCATGCAGCCGGATGGAAATCGACCTACAACCCGGTGGTGGTAAGCCGGGGATTGGTGCCAGAGGATTTCGGTTCCTTCTGCAAACAACAATTAAAATGGTCGCGTGGGGTGTTTGAAGTTACCTTCGTGGAAATCCCGAAATTGTTTCGTAAACTGACCAACTGGCAAAAACTCGCTTATCTTACCATCGGGTCCTATTATTTGGTTGGTGTCACCTTTTTTTTCTTTACCCTCATTCCCTTTTATTTTTTCTTAACTGGAATCCTTCCCGCTCATATGTCGTTTGTCAACTTCCTTATTCATGGGTCATCTGTAGCATTTATTGCAATCCTGATTTATCTTTATGTTCAGAAATGGATGGTGCACCCGGAAACAGAAAGGGGATTACATTGGCGTGGCATGATCCTTAAATATGCCAGCTGGCCTGTATTTTTCCTGGGATTCTTACTGGCAGTTGTAAATGCAGAGATCCCATATATTCCTACGGCAAAGAAAGCCGTGACAGGATATTTTACACCATTTGCCCGTCCACTGGTCTTTCATGTATTGTTTTTTTTCCTCGCATTGATAGCTGTTTATATCCAAAGAAGGTTTTATGTTCCTGAAAGTGAGTTGATCCTTTCGGCTGAAAAAACATGGGGGATGATGGGGTTTGCTTTTATCGCCTGTATATTATCGTTCGGGGGAATTCTGGCAGCATGGGAAGCGCAACACCTGAAAGCCGAAGATCCCTGGAAAAAAGTCGATTTAAACAAGATTAACATGTAATCTATGACAAAACGATCACACCGGATCTTTTATACGCTTGCTGCCCTTTTACTTGGGATAGGGGTCATACTGGTGATCTCATTTGCAGGAAGTAAATCACGCGGACCGCTGGAAAATTTATTTTTTCATGCAGGAGCTACAGTTGACAAGGTCGAACAAAATCTCATCCTTGAGAAACGTAAACACAAACGGATCGATCAACTCAGATGGTTCAAGGTATTCCGGTCAAATCCTGCCCTGCTCAGGAACCCAACGGCGATTCTTTTTGGGGCTTACGATAATAAAACCAGTGAATCATTTGAAAGCATCATCTCACTGGAAGACTCCCTGCATACTACTTTTCCGCTTGTTCATATTTACACTGCCTGGGGAAGCAAGCCGGAAGAACAATTTCCAAAATTACAGGTTGAAACGATTTTTGAGATGGGTTCTATCCCGGTGATTACCTGGGAACCCTGGCTTACTGATTTTGATACGGAAAGTTATCCTAATCTGCGGAAAGCAGAAAACCGAGATAAAGGAGGAATGGCAGATGTAGCAAGAGGAAAATATGATACTTATATCCAAAATTGGGCATATGATGCCAAATCGATGGGACATCCGATCTTTGTCAGATTGGGGCACGAGATGAATGACCCTTACCGTTATCCCTGGGGGCCACATAACAATTCAGCGAAGACTTTTATTGCAGCCTGGCGTCATGTGCATAATTTGTTTGTCGGAGCCGGAGCCACCAATGTGATCTGGATCTGGTCGCCTCACCCTGCTTACGGATATTTCAATGATTACTATCCAGGAAACCAGTTTGTCGATTTTGTAGGAGTTGGCACACTGAATTACGGGAACGTTGCGCATTGGTCAAATTGGTGGACGTTCAAAGAGATCTTCGGAAAGCATTATACCGAGCTGGCAGCCTTTAACAAACCGATCATGCTGACCGAGCTGGGATGCCTGGCTGCAGGAGGAGACCGTAGTAAGTGGTTTGAGGAGGCATTTGCACAACTTCCACTGAATTATCCCGCTTTGAAAGCTATCCTGTACTTTCACTACTCAGAGGATAAAACTACCACCCAGCAAACCCTGAACTGGTATATTAAAGATGATCCTTCCACTACACGGGCCATCATCAAGGAAATAAAAAATTGGCCTTCCTGGGTAAAACCTAAATAGTGATAGATGTTGCAAGATTTTTTGCATCTTCAGAAATAATCATGAAATCAGAACCTGTCTCCGTTGTGATACCTGCTGCCGGAAATTCAGACCGGATGGGATTCGATAAGGTTTTGTTGGAATTACCTGGAGGCATCAACTTTGCAAATCACCTGTTGAGTAGTTACAGGACGTATGGCGCTGAACATATCATTTTGGTTATTAACGATAATCTTGACCTTTCGAAACTACAGGCAGGACCCTGGATTATAGTGTTAAATAAACATATTGACCGGGGTCGTTTCTATTCTGTCAAACTAGGGATCGACCGGGTTCCCGGTGGACAGGGATGCTTCATCCATAATATTGATAATCCTTTTGCTGATAAGGCGCTTCTTGAAACGATGCATAGCACTTTGAGGGTGGATGGATATGTGGTTCCGGTATATGATGGAAAAGGAGGTCATCCTGTTTTACTTGGAAGCCGTGTGGTCGATCATATCCGTGCACTGGATGAAGGAGCCGATTTCAGGGATGTTCTCAAACGATTTACACGGATTGAAGTTCCTTATAATGGAGAAGGGATCCTTTGGAACATCAATACTCCCATGGATTATGACAGATTTATGAAAGCCTGTTGATCTCCAATTCATTCAGGATCTCTTCATATTTATGTATCACCGATTCAACCGGATCTTTTGTGATATCGAAAACAAAAACATTTCCTGTATTCCACTTCCGGGTTGCTTTTTCCACGAGGCTCTTTCGTACCACCCAGAGCTGCGTCAGCCAACCAGATTGACATAAGCGGGTAATACTTTCAGCCCAACCCTGGTTTTTCATTTCCATCGGACCCACTTCATCGATTACAACCAATTGCATTTCTTCCAGGTTATTCAATGCGATTAATTCATTGCCGTCTGCTAATGCCGCCCGGTTGAAATAATAATTGCCAGACTTAATCCGGTTTTTATGAGGGGTATCCCTGCATAATTCAAACTGCCGTGAATTCCGGATATCCAGAAGATCGAACCCGGTACGCTTGTCATTTTCATGGATACCGATGGCTAAAAACCCTCCCACCCGGTATCCTTTTTCTTGAAACAATTTTACCAGGTTTTGTGTATATGTCGTTTTCCCCTGGCCGATCTCCCCGGTGATGATCAGTATAGACGGCCTTTTTGTATGGTCTTTCTCAAACTGCTGTAGTAAGGTTTCGGCCTGTTTTAACACCGTTGAAAAAGAGAAATTCGACTTTTTAAGGTTTTCTTTCGATTTTGGCAACGAAGCGATGATTCCCGGTAAAGCTGAAAATGCAAGTCCCAGCGATGGATAAACATTTGCGAATCCTTTTTTGGATAGTAATGATTTGATTAACGGGTTTTTTAATTCGATGCTGATAGCAGCAAATCCCATGATGATGATGATGGCTCGGAAGATCATTTTTAAACCGACGATCAGCCCGTCAATACTAAAAAAATTATGATTTGAAATGCCATTCCAAAGAAAGGCTGCAGCAAGTGTAATCAGGATAAACTGTATCCAGATCGAGATCTTTTTAAACCGACGGAATGAATTTCTGTATTGGAAGATGCAGAATCCGGCATAAGCAGATGAGCATAGGACCGACAGGAGAATAAGATCAACGTTTAATAAAAACAAGCACAGAATCATTGCACACACATTCAGCGCCAGGTAAAGAAATGAATAGTGTTGAACCGTAGATTGGGAAAATAACGGTTCCTGCAGTTGCAAGGATATTTCGGGCGGAGAATGAATAGAATGCCTGTTTTTAAGGTAGTTGCTTCCTGATCTTTTTCCCAATATCGCCGCCAATGCACCTGCCATGAAATAGAGGCTTGCAACTCCAAGTATAAGGTAAACCGGGCTTATAAGAGTTATATTGAGTTGTTTTATGCAAAACCGGTAAAGGGCATCCAGGATGCTGATAAAATTAAAACCATACATGATAAGGAGATTCACCACTTTCTGGATCAGGGTACTCAGCACGGCAAGTCCTCCGCCGGTAATATATCCGGCCAGGTTTTTCCCCAGCAGAAAAACCGACAATTCCAGGAGTAGTGCCTCGGATAGTATACCGATCATGGGGCCCAGGATGACAGCGCTTGGAGAGATCGATTTCATCAGGGCACAAATCAATCCCGCACGCCAGATCAGGCCATTTTCTTTCCATACCTGGAAAAAGGAAACCAAAAGATAAATACCGGCAAAGGACAGGATCGTCCCGGAGAACGGAATGGAAAGATTGTGTAAAAAACTGCCTACGATAATTTCGACGGATGCCCATAGACTGCCGACTACAGCTGCTTTCTGCCAGATTGATTTCGGCGGTGTAAATGGTATTTCCTGCATTAACAGATCATTTTGGCCCGGTTCATTAATACGGTAAAATTATTGTTTTATCTTTTCAGATCATCAAAAGGTCGTTTTATAGTCTGCTTTATTTGCGTAATTTTACCTTCGTTGAAATTTTCTGTTAAACTGTTGTCCCATGGAAAGTATTTTTTTAAAGGCAGAAGAAAGTAAAAATGGACAAAAACGTGCGGCCATCTGCATCATTGTTGACACAACGGGATCAACTCCGCGAAAACGGGGATCTAAGATGATCGTATACGCCGATGGCAGCACTTTCGGGAGTATCGGCGGCGGCAACGTGGAGAAGGAAGTCACCGATAAAGCCGTTGAACTGATCGCCTCGGGCCAGCCGACAAAATTCACATTTAACTTGGAAAAAGACCTGGCAATGCATTGTGGCGGGACGATGGAAGTTTATATCGAACCCATCAATCCATCCCAGAAATTGTACATTTTTGGGGCTGGCCACATTGGAAGGGCTGTTGCTCTTTTTGCCCGGGAACTTGATTTTTCAATTACCGTTTTTGATCCAAGGGAAAATATTTTCCGGGATCCCGTTTTCAAAGGTTGCACCTGCATCAGCAATGATTATTTTTCTTCGATTGAAGAAGCATCCTTCGATGAAAACACCTATTGTGTCATTGTCACGCCAAAACATTTATACGATGAGGATATTCTCGCTAAACTTTCGAAAAAATCCCATGCCTACATCGGGATGCTCGGAAGCAGCAGGAAAGTTGAGCTGCTGAAAAAACGATTCCTGGAGGAAAAGATCATGAGCCGGGAGGAACTGGAAAAAATCGACATGCCTATCGGGATTAGATTCCTGGCCAATACACCACAGGAGATAGCCATTAGTATCCTCGCTAAACTGATTGATGTCAGAAATTCGTTGATCAACAGCAACAGTTAAAACCGTTAGCATGCAACGTACTGTCAGATTTGTACTTGACGACAAAATTGTTGAAATCGATTTTTCTAAGGCCGAAATGCAGCCTTCTATGACTCTGCTGAATTATCTCCGGTCGGGCCCTTTGCACAAAGGCGTAAAAGAAGGTTGCGCAGAAGGTGATTGCGGTGCCTGTACCATCGTGGTTGCAGAACCCGGGAACAAAGGCAAGCTTATATACAAGGCGCTTGATTCCTGCCTGGTATTCCTTCCAATGATTCATGGGAAACAGCTTATTACCGTTGAGAATCTTGCCCTTTCCGGGAAAAACGGAAATATCCTTCATCCTGTACAGCAGATGATGGTTGAAACAAACGGTACGCAATGCGGATATTGTTCTCCCGGGATTGTTATGTCGCTCTTTGCGCTTTTTAAAAATCACAATCGTCCTTCGCGGGAAATCATTGAAGACGCCCTGACCGGGAATCTTTGCAGGTGCACAGGCTATGAACCGATCCTCGAAGCAGCCCGGAAAGCATGTACGAACGGGAAAGATCATTTCTCAGGGAAAGAAAAGAAAATCTTTTCGATGCTGAATGAGATCTCCTTTGGTAGGGAAACATTGGAAATAAAAACAGAAAAACAGACTTATTATAAACCATTCACGCTGGCCGAAGCCTTAAGGTTAAGAAAGGAAAACCCGGAAGCAATCTTGATCAGCGGATCGACGGATGTAGCTTTACGGCAAACGAAAAAAAGGGAATTTCTTCCGGTAATCCTTGACATATCAGCCATCGACGAGCTGAAAATATACAGGGAAACCGGTGATGATTTTATATTCGGCGCCGGGTTGACCCTTGAACAGGTCAAGGAGATCATAGAAAACCGGATCCCTTCCCTCAATAAAATACTTAAGGTTTTTGGTTCACTCCAGATCCGCAACATTGCAACGATCGGCGGAAACATAGGATCTGCATCCTCTATCGGTGATATACTCCCGGTACTATTTGCATTTAGGGCAGAAATAAAAGTGCGTTCTTCGGATTCGGAAAGGATGATTAGCATTGAAGATTTCATCACCGGGTACCGGCAAACAGCCATAAGAAATGACGAACTGATTACGGAAGTCATGGTTCCGAAAACTTCTTACGAAGTGACTATTGAGTCTTACAAGGTTTCAAAACGGAAAGACCTTGATATTTCCACTGTCGCCGGAGCATTCAGATTAAAAACCAACGAAGGCATCGTGACAGAAATTGTGCTTGCATTTGGAGGAATGGCTGCAACGACAAAACGCGCCCTGAAAACAGAAAAATACCTGGAAGGGAAAAAATGGACAAGGGAGACGGTGCAGGAAGCCATGAATATCCTTTCCGGAGAATTCACTCCACTCTCAGATGCCAGGGCCGGAGCGGAGTTCCGGAAAACAGTTGCAGCGAATTTATTATTGAAATTTTACTTAGAAACAAGTTAATGCCGAACGACAGACCGCACGACAGCGCCAGGAAACATGTAACGGGAGAATCCGTTTTCATCAATGATATCCTTGTTAACGACCAGCTACTACTTGGTAAGGTATTGTTCAGCCCGCATGCACACGCAAGGATCCTCCATATCGATTGCTCGGAGGCCAGGAAAATTAAAGGCGTGAAATCTATTCTTACCGCAGCGGATATTCCCGGTGAGAACCAGATGGGACCGGTGATCCATGATGAACCTTGTCTTGCAGAAAAAGAAGTTACTTTCATTGGTCAGGCTATTGCGCTGATTGGTGCTGAAAACGAAGAAGCTGCGACAGCCGCAGCCAGGTTGATCCGGGTTGACTATGAACCGCTCGAAGCTATTCTTGATCTTGAAACTGCGATGGCAAAAAACAAACGTATCGATGCAGAAAGGATTATAGAGAGAGGGAATGCAGATGCAGCGCTGAAAGAGGCCCCTTATAAGTTCGGTGGAATACTGAAGACCGGTGCGCAGGAACACTGGTACCTGGAAACACAGACATCGCTGGCCATTCCTGGCGAAGGTAAGGAAATGAATCTCTTTGCTTCCAGCCAGAACCCGGCAGAAACCCAGGCCATCGTGGCGAAAGTGCTGGGGATTCAAAAGAACGAAGTGGAGGTTGAAGTTAAAAGAATGGGCGGCGCTTTTGGAGGAAAAGAAACCCAGGGTAACCATGTGGCTGCATGGGCAGCATTGCTTGCAAATGCTACCCGGAGCCCGGTAAAGATTCATCTTTTTCGCGATGACGACCAGGTGATGACCGGGAAACGGCATCGCTTTCTATCAAACTATGAGATCGGATTTGATGAAAATGGGAGGATCCTTGCTTATAAAGTGGAACTGAACGCCGATGCAGGATCCGCTGCAGACCTTTCATTGGCCATTTTATCTAGGGCTATGCTGCATGCCGAAAATGCATATTATATTCCCCATATCCTGATCAAAGGAAATGCATGGAAAACGAATCATCCGTCCAATACAGCATTCAGGGGATTTGGCGGTCCGCAGGGCATGGCTGTCATTGAAAATGCCATCGACAGGATCGCACGTTTTCTGAAGAAAGACGCCGCGGAGATCCGCTATCTGAATTTCTACCAGGAAGAACAAAACAATGTGACACCTTATGGCCAAGAGGTGGAGAATAATCACCTTTTCAAAATGTATGAAAAGCTGATCCGGTCATCTGATTATTTTCAACGCAGGAAGGAAACAGCGCAATTCAACAGGGAAAACGAATTTTATAAAAAAGGGCTCTCGCTGACACCTGTCAAATTCGGGATCTCCTTTACGACTGCCTTTCTTAACCAAGCCGGGGCGCTGGTTAATATATACACAGATGGAACAGTCCTGGTCAATCATGGAGGTACAGAAATGGGACAGGGGCTTCATACTAAGATTGCCGCGATTACCTGCGCAGAGTTGAGCTTGTCGCCAGAAATGGTGAAAGTGAATGCCACCAATACATCTAAGATCCCAAACACCTCGGCCACTGCAGCATCCTCAGGTAGCGACATGAACGGAATGGCAGTTAAAAATGCAATCGATATTCTGAAATCGAGGCTTGCGGAAGTGGCAGTAGCCGAATTTAATACCCGGTTTCCAGACGATAAAACTGTAAAAGAAAATATTGTTTTCGAAAACAACTTTCTTCTCGATAAAGTAAATCCCGTCCGGAAAATATCCTTTCCCGAACTCCTTAAAATTGCTTACCTGAAACAAGTCAGTTTGAGTTCCACCGGTTTTTACAAGACTCCCGGAATCTTTTTCGACAAGGAAAAAGGACAGGGAACTTCGTTCTATTATTATGCTTTTGGGATGGCCGTTTCAGAAGTCATGATCGACACCCTCACGGGGATGCACACGCTGATCCGGACTGATATCGTTCATGATGTGGGGGATTCTTTGGTTGAAGGGATCGATGTTGGCCAGGTCCAGGGCGGATTCATTCAGGGAATGGGTTGGTGTACCACAGAAGAGATGAAATGGGATGAAAAGGGAAATCAGCTGACCCATTCGCCCGATACGTATAAGATCCCAACGGTAAATGACATCCCGCGAGATTTCAGGGTGGAGATCCTGAAGGATGTTCCGAATCCCGAAACCATTCGCAAGAGCAAAGCTGTTGGAGAACCTCCTTTCATGCTTGCATTTTCGGTATGGCTGGCCATCAAGGATGCCTTGTCTGCTATCGGAAATCATGAAAAAGAGCCGGATTTCGGTTTACCCGCAACTTATGAAGTCATCTTGTTATCGGCAGAGAAGTTGAGAAAAGTACAAGAATAAGTTTTTTACTTTTGCCGTCCCATATTTTTAACCAATTGAAGGATGAATGATATTTCAGTAAAAATCAATGAACTGGCTCAATCTTATAAAGATTATACCGCTGGAAATCTCTCGAAACTGGTAAAAATCCGTTCCCTGAGTACCGGTGAACAAGCCATGGCTGTCGAATTGAAGCGTCAGATGGAGGAAGCAGGTTTCGATGAGGTAAGAATCGATGGACTTGGCAATGTGATCGGCCGCATTGGGTATGGGAAAAAGATGCTGGCGTTTGATGGCCATATCGATACCGTGGATGTTGGCAACCTCGCCAACTGGACTGATGATCCTTTTTCGGGTGAAATCCGTGACGGGTTTGTTCATGGCCGTGGAACCGTGGATCAAAAAGGAGGTCCCGCTGCATTTGTTACTGCCGGCAGGATCCTGAAGGAGCTTGCTTTTCACGGTGATCTTACTATCTATTTCACAGGCACGGTAATGGAGGAAGATTGTGATGGTTTATGCTGGAAATACCTGGTAGAGGAAGAAAAGATCGTGCCTGATTTTGTTATTATCACAGAGCCTACAAACCTGAATATCTATCGCGGACATCGGGGCAGGATGGAAATCGAGATAACTTTCAGGGGCGTTTCGGCACATGGGTCTGCACCTGAACGCGGGAAGAATGCAATCTACATGGCATCGCGTGTCTGCCTGGAAATTGAAAAACTGAATGAACGCCTGCCAAAAGATGAATTCCTGGGAAAAGGAAGTGTTGCCCTTTCAGAATTTGTATCGGGAAGTCCGTCGCTTTGCGCTGTAGCCGATTATGCAAAGATCCACCTGGATCGCCGCCTGACCTGGGGTGAAACAAAGGAATTGGCCGTTGCGGAGATTCAGGAGATCGTGAAAGACCTGGATGCCAGTGTAGAGGTCCTTCAATACGAAGAAACAGCGTATACCGGTCTCCAATATGGGATGGAGAAGTATTATCCAACCTGGAAAATTGCAGAAAACCATCCCCTGGTTAAAGCTGGTTGTAACTCATATACCGGGTTGTTTGATAAAAAGCCTCTGATTGATAAATGGACCTTTTCAACAAATGGCGTTACTATAAATGGGGTTTATAAAATTCCCTGCATGGGATTTGGGCCGGGGAATGAGGTTCTGGCACATGCTCCGGATGAAAAGGTAGCTGTGAGCGATCTGGTTTCAGCATCGGCCTTTTATGCCGCACTTGCTTATCATCTATCTGAATAAAAATCCCGTGAATTAATATGGATAAAACGTTCAATACTTTTTTGCAGAAACTGGATTCTATGGTTTCTAATCTCTATCAGGGAGATTTCCTTCTTACGTGGGAAAAAACCTATGGTGAACTGGAATCGATACTGACAATTGCAGAAGCTTTAAAATATCTTCGCGACCATAACATTTCAGCGCGTTGTTTTGATTCGGGACTGGCGATTTCACAATTCCGGGACAATTCTACGCGAACACGTTTTTCTTTTGCATCGGCAGCGAATTTGCTCGGGCTGGTTGTTCAGGATCTGGACGAAGGCAAATCACAAATTGCACATGGAGAGACGGTACGGGAAACTTCTGTCATGATTTCATTTCTCAGTGATATCATCGGGATCCGTGATGATATGTTTCTCGGCGCCGGAAATGCCTATATGCGGGAAGTCGCTACTGCACTCAATGCGGCCTTTGCTGATGGAGTATTACCACAGCGGCCAGGTATCATCAACCTTCAATGCGATATCGACCATCCAACCCAATCAATGACTGACTTGTTGCACCTGAAAACTTATTTTGGTTCGCTCGAAGATCTGAAAGGAAAAAAGATTGCCATGACCTGGGCCTATTCCCCCAGTTATGGAAAGCCACTTTCGGTTCCACAGGGAATCATCGGTCTGATGACCCGGTTCGGAATGCAGGTAGATCTGGCCTATCCCGAAGGATATGGACTCATCCCCAATGTGGTTGAGCTAGCCAGGAAACAGGCTGGGGAAAATGGAGGTAGTTTCCGTGTTGTCAATTCCATGGAAGAGGCATTCAGGGATGCCGATATCGTTTATCCGAAAAGCTGGGCTCCTTTCCATGTCATGCAACGCCGAACCGAATTGCTTCGCAATAATGATCATACCGGATTGAAAGGACTGGAACAAGAGTGCCTTGCCAATAATGCCCGATTTAAAAACTGGGAATGTACGGAAGAGAAGATGAGGCTGACCCGTGAAGGAAAGGCTTTGTATCTGCATTGCCTGCCGGCAGATATTTCAGGCATTTCCTGCAGCGAAGGTGAAGTTGTTGCTTCCGTTTTTGAACGGTACAGGGTTCCGCTTTACAAACAGGCAGGTTATAAACCATATATAATTGCTGCAATGATGCTGGTTAACCGGTTTGAAAAACCGGCCTATATGTTGAAGAAACTTTCAACACACCAGGTCAGGCGGATGATTTATACTGCATCTTAATAAAAATGCAAAGCATTTTTCTTTTAGATGCTGTAATGCCGATAGGAACAGTAGCTAAGATTTTGCAAACTTGTTCCGTATCGGTATAATTCAGGAATTTGATTCGCTTGCGTGGAATGCGATTTCACCTTTTACAATCACGGTTTCAGGCCGTCCCTGTGTAGAAAATCCTTCATAGATATCGGAATCGCATTGCTGGAAATGATTCTTCACAGAGATGGTTCCTCTTGCCTCCGGATCCCAGATCACAATATCGGCATCATAACCAATATCAAGCTTTCCTTTATGATCTGCCATTGCAAAGATCTCAGCGGGACGGGTGGAAACCAGGTTTATAAATTGACTGATCGTAATTTTTTCAGTCAAAACGCCATAGGTGTATAACAGGCAAAGCCGATGTTCGATACTTCCTGCTCCATTCGGAATCTTTGTAAAATCATGTACTCCCTGGTCTTTTTGTCCATAAAGGTTAAACGGGCAATGGTCTGTTGCGACTGTATCAAATGTACCGTCAGCCAAGCCTTTCCACAGGTATTCCTGGTCTGCGGATGTCCTCAGTGGCGGTGAAATAACATAAAGCAAAACACGCAGGTTATCCAGGCTTTCATCATATAAAGTATCATCCAAAAGCAAATAATGCGGACAGGTTTCTGCAAAAACCGGTAAACCCGATTTCTTGGCTGCGGCAATGGCTGCTGCAGCTTGTCGTGTGGAAGTATGAACGATATAAACCGGACATCCTGTTCTTCCGGAAAGTTCAATTACTTTTTCCACAGCACGGATTTCTGCTTCCGGCGGATGTGAAAGAGCATGATAATACGCATGTGTTTCCCCCTTTAGGAGAAATTCATGCTGAAGCCGGCTGATCATCTCTCCATCCTCGCAATGCACCATCACCAATCCACCCGACGATCCTACAACTTCCATCAGCTGGTGCAATTCAGAATAACTGATTCCGATAGATTCGCGATATGCCAGGTAGGCCTTGAACGAAAAAATTCCTTCTTTTTCAATACAGTGGATGACGTCGGATGCAACTGATGCATTCCATTCGCTGATGCCCATGTGAAGACGATAATCGAGGGAACTGGTTGCCGCTTCTGCCCTTCTTTGCGCCAGCGCTTCCAACAGGGATTGTCCGCGATGAGGTGTGACAAAATCGATAAAACTGGTCGTTCCCCCGGCAACAGCGGCCCTGCTGCCCGAAGCAAAATCATCCGATGATGCTCCTGCCGGTGTCGGTAATGCAAAGTGAACATGCGGATCGATACCACCGGGAAATACCAGTTTACCAGTTGCATCGATAATGTTACATTGAGAGAAATTATTGGGTTCAAGTTGACCTTTGGCAGTGATCTTTCCGTTTTTAACAAGAAGATTTTCTTTCAGGGAAGATGCTGCTGAAATAACAGTGCCGTTGATGATCAGGATCGGTTTCATAATACAGCGTTATTTCATTTTTTTCCAGAGTCTTGATGCATGAACCTGCGCTTCAGCCAGGATCTCCTTTTCATTTACTGAGACGAGATTTCTGTTTTCCACAATGAGTTTACCATCTGAAATGACATGGAAAACATCACTTGCATTAAATCCAAAAAGAAAATGTCCTAAAAAATTGTTACTGGTCAAAGGGGTAGGTGTGCAATAGTCAAGTATGACCAGGTTATTGGCACCATCCCCAGAAAACCCATTTTCGCTCAGATAATGATGAACATTACGGAACCTGCGGTAGGTTTCAGCATAATCTATGGAATCAATATTATGGCCGGCAAAAAATGCTGCCTGTGCGCTGCGAATCATGTTGCTGTGCATTCCATCGGTACCAAGCATGATCTGTGAGCCAATTCCTTTGGAAGTAAAAATCCCGACCGAATTATTCAGGTTGCTTTCCATATTTTGAACCACCCATGCCGGTGATTTTTTAACCAGGCTTCTTTCGTGATCATCCAGATGAAGACAATGAGCAAGAATGGTTTTTGAAAACTGCAGCGCTCCTGCCGACTCAAGACGTCCGATCACCCGCATCCGGTAATGCCGGATACAATCTTTTTCATCGCTTTTATCTTCGGCTACATGGATATGGATCCCTGAATTTGCTGCCAGCGCAAGATCAACTGCCTGTTTTAACGTATCATCGCCCACCGTGAAAGAGGCATGCAATCCGACCAGGCCTTGTCTTTTTTCCAGGTAAGTTGCGGTTTCTACCAGACCCTTCCGGGCAATATCAAGGCCATCACGATCGGAGATCTCATAGCATAGCAAGTGGCCTACTCCGACTTCTTCGAATGCCTGTGCCAGGATTTCAAGGCTGCCCTCAACGGCAAAAGGCGAAGCATGATGGTCGATGATAAAGGTGACACCGTTTTTGGCACAGGCCATTGCTGTCACGAGTCCGCTCAACCGGATCATTTCAAGGTCGAGCGCTTTGTCAAGGCTCCACCAGATGGATTGAAGGATCTCTAAAAAATTAGTGGGCTTTTTTTTAGGTGCCGGCATTCCCAGTGCCAGCGCAGAATAAGCATGGTGATGGCCGTTGGCAAAAGAATGGATGATAAATTTCCCGGAACAGTCAATTTCCCTGGTATTTCCTGTTTCTTCAGGATCCCGGTCGAAGAAGATTTTTCCATCCGGGCCTTCTTTCACCAGGATATCTGTTTTTTTGAATTCCAGCGTCTGCCAGTCAATCCATGTACCGTTTTTCAGGAATATCATTTTACAATTTTTTATTGATTCGTTTCATCGGCAAGCGTCTTCTCCTGATCCCATCAAAAGAATACAATGCATTGGCCACGGCTGCTGCGGTCGGAACCAACCCGATCTCGCCGATCCCTTTTGCGCCATAGGGTCCCACGGGATCTTTTTCTTCAATACCGATGATTTCCATGTCAGGCGTTTGCATTGCAGTCAGCACGCCACAATCGCGGAGTTTCATACTTACCAGCCGGCTGTTTTTCATGGGAAGATCCTCTGTGAGAGCATACCCAACGCCCATATGGACGGCACCTTGGATCTGGCCTTCAAAAAGCATCGGGTTCATAATTTTTCCCGCATCATGGGCGGCATAAACTTTTTCGATCTCACCCTTATCATCAAGAACAACCAGCTGGGCTGCGTATCCATAGGAATAATGCGTGATGATCTTCTCAACATCGGCGCCGGGTTTAGTAGTCCAGTCACAATAATATTTTCCGCTATAGATAGTCCCGGCCAACTGATCGAGTGTTTTCTTTTTCAGATCATTTCTCAGGGATTTGGAAGCATCGATAATGGCATTGCCCAATAAGGCCGTTGCGCGCGAGGAAGTCGTCATCCCCGTGGGGATTTCTGCATCGGTATCAACAACTACATCGATCAAATGAGTATCAATCCCGGTTTCCTGGTGAAGTGTCTGGATGGCCATGT
>JBEKST010000026.1:0-17204 GCA_049516815.1 Bacteroidales bacterium
CTTGATGGGCTTGCATCCCGGGTGATCATCCCCTATATTATTATGGCAGTTATCCTTGTCGGATTGGGATTAATGGTACGCTTTACGAGTTTACCCGAAATTGATACCGATCATGAAGATGAACAGCTGATTGCAGCCAATGCAGGGAAGAACCATGTCTTCCAGTTCCCACAGCTGGTTCTCGGGGTCATCACTATTTTCCTGTACGTAGGAGTTGAAGTTATTGCCGGCGACACCATCATTTCTTATGGGAAGGCCCAGGGAATCCCACTTTCCCTTTCAAAGGTCTTCACATCTTACACCCTTACAGCCATGGTGATCGGTTATATCATCGGAATCATTACCATTCCCCGTTATATCAAACAGGAAAATGCTTTAGGGATATCTGCCGTCCTTGGCCTGTTATTTGGCATTATTGCCATTTTTACTGCCGGATTGCATTTTCAGAACGAATTTCATATCAGTTTAGCAACATTGAATTTAACCCTTCCATTCGATATTTCGGTTTTCTTTATTGCCCTGTTAGGCCTTGCCAATGCAATCATGTGGCCGGCGATCTGGCCACTCGCCATCGATGGACTCGGTAGATTCACAAAAATGGGTTCATCTTTATTGATCATGGGAATAGCAGGAGGAGCGCTTCTGCCATTATTGTATGGCCGTCTTGTGGATGCCTGGAATCCTCATATAGCCTATTGGCTGGTGATTCCCTGTTATCTGTTCATTCTTTATTATGCTGTTTCGGGTCATAGGATCCGGTCATGGAAAAAAATAAATTAACCGCTCATGAAACCCACCTTATTAATCCTTGCAGCCGGTATCGGCAGCCGGTATGGCAGCCTGAAACAACTCGACCGGATCGGCCCGTCAGGCGAGACCATTATCGATTATTCCATATACGATGCCATCCGTGCCGGCTTCGGCAAGGTGATTTTTGTGATCAAGGAAAACATTGCCAGGGAATTCAGCGAATTCTTTGTTAAGAAACTTAAAGGGAAAATCGATGTGGATTATGTCTTCCAGGAGATCCACAAGGTTCCGGAAGGAATAGTGTATTCAAAAGAGCGTCTGAAACCCTGGGGTACAGGTCATGCTGTTTTAATGGCTGCAGAGAAGATCCATGAACCTTTTGCCGTGATTAATTCCGATGATTTTTATGGGCGAGGATCTTTTCAGTCATTAGCCGGTTTTTATAAGGACTGGACACCTCAAAAGGGAAACACTTACTGTATGGTGGGCTATGAACTGGGAAAAACCCTGTCGGAACATGGAAGTGTTTCAAGAGGCATTTGCAAAACTGACGGATATGATTTCCTGCTGGAGGTAACCGAACAGACCAAAATCGAACGTAATACTGGTGGGATCGCTTCCATTGACGAAGCCGGAAAGTACTTTTACATAGATGAACAAACCATCGTATCGATGAACTTCTGGGGATTCACTCCTTCCTTCTTCCACCAGCTGGAAACAGGATTCCTGGAATTCATAAAGACCAATGCCAATTCCCTTAAAACAGAATTTTATATCCCCGGGGTGATCAATAACCTGCTGAAGCGAAAAGAGGCTTCGGTCAGGATACTGCCTTGCAGCGACCAATGGTTTGGGATGACCTACCGGGAAGATCGCGAACTTGTTGTTTCGAAGATCGGGGAACTGGTGAATGTAGGTATTTATCCGGCCAACCTGTGGAATTAATTCCCGGGAGGTTCAATAATATGAGGAATCGGAGCGTTTATAAAAAAAAACCATACATTTGTTCATTATAAAAATTCGATCATGAAAGTAGTCTATTCAAAAATCATATCGGTTCCTGTATCCGGGATTCTCTTGTTCCTGCTGGCATTTCTGCTTATACAGCCGACTGCAAATTCCCAGATAGTGAACGAAACCGCAAAAAAGAAGATCAGCATCGGTTTTGGTATGTTTAATGATTTCGTGCTGAATATTCCATCCGGGATAAAAATCCGCACAATCAACCAGGGAGTCAACGTTTTCGGTCTCTACAATGTGCCTTTTGGGAAGAGCAATTTCGGCTTCTCCCTGGGGCTTGGCCTGACTGCTCATAATATTTACGGGAATTTTCTTGTAAACAAAGTCGGAGATACGACAAAACTGGTGAAGATTTCACCTGAGGTAAGTTACAAACGAAGCAAAATGACGATCGTATACCTGGAAATCCCGCTGGAATTCAACCTTAAAACAAAGAGTAAGGTCAATGTGGCACTGGGTATCAAGGTTGGATATTTGATCGGCAGCCATACCAAGTATGTGGGCAACGTAACAGATACTTCTATTTATATTTATAACACCGCTTCAAAGGTCCGGATCAAGGAAATAGGAATACCAAACCTTGAGAAATTCTGTTTCGGCCCTACCTTTCGCTTCGGGTACAGGTGGATCAGTATTGATGGCCAGTACATGTTGACGACACTCTTCTCAAAAAGTCACGGACCGGATATGTATCCCATTTCGGTCGGATTAGTGTTGATGCCTTTCTGATCAAAGGAAAATAAAGAGAAGAAACATAACCCCTGCTCCCACAAGAAATCCGGAATAAATCTCGGAAGGCTTATGGGAGTTTGATTGAATACGGGCGAAACCCAGAAATCCCCCCAGGATTATTGCTCCAACCACGAACCAGGTCAAATCGAGATTCAGGTTGAGTGATAGTCCCATGAGTAAGCCCAGCATGCCCCCGATCCCGATCATATGGAGGCTGATCTTTCGGTAGAAAGAGATGATCATGGCTAGGATAGTGAGAAAGGTAGATCCAAGCATGTAATAGCTGAAGATGAATGAAATGGGAAAACTCTTCAGCAAGTAATAGGTGATGTAATAAAACACGGCCACAGCCAGCAACGGGTAGATCCTTTCTTCCCTTGATTCAAGGTTGAATGACTTCACCATTTTTAAGCGGTATAGCAGGAAAACAATCAGCAGGGGAAGAAGAATGGTAGTGAGAAAGACCAGCCCGGAGAGGAGCAACTTGGCCTTGACCGGGATCATCATCGCGAAAAATGTGTTGACATTCAGCAGGATCAGCAACATATAGAACGGAATAAAGAGAGGATGAAAAACCAGGGTAAACATTTTCGCAATACGTTCTTCCATGCATATTGATGTTTAGGGATCAGAGTTCCTTCCGGAGCCGTGCTACCGGAATGCTGAGCTGTTCGCGGTATTTTGCAATGGTCCGCCGGGCAATGTTATAACCTTTTTCTTTCAGGAGATCAACCAGGTGATCATCAGTAAAGGGATTGGATTTATCTTCAGCTTCGATGCAATCCTGCAGGATCTTCTTGATCTCCCGGGTGGAAATCTCTTCCCCCTTTGTATTTTGCATTGATTCTGAAAAGAAACTTTTCAGCAGGAAGGTCCCGAAAGGCGTTTGCACATATTTGCTATTCGCCACACGGGAAACGGTAGAAATATCCATATTGATGATGGTGGCAATGTCTTTCAGGATCATGGGTTTCAGCTTGGTTTCATCCCCGGTCATGAAATAATCCTTCTGGTATTCCATGATGGCCTGCATGGTGACATACAAAGTATCCTGGCGCTGACGGATGGCATCGATAAAATTACGGGCTGCATCCAGCTTTTGCCGGATAAAAGTGGCTGCATCTTTGGATGACTTACTGGCATTTTTTCCACCTGCTGAATATTCCCGCAGCATTTCGATGTATTGCCGGTTCGGGCTAAGGTCGGGTACATTCCGGGAATTTAGGATGAGTTCAAGGATGCCGTCATGATTCGAAATAATAAAATCAGGGATAATATAATTCCCTTCGCGTGAAATATCGCTGATAGAAACACCGGGTTTCGGATTCAGCTTCTGGATCTCTGCGATGGCATCCTTCATATCCTGTTCTGATGCCCGGGTCTTCAGCATGATCTTATCATAATGTTTCTTGCTGAATTCAATGAAATAATCCTTCACGATCACCCGTGCCAGCTCGATGCTATTCGATCCCTGGGAAAGTCGTTCCAGTTGAAGCAACAGACATTCCTGAAGGTTGCGGGCGCCGATACCGGGAGGATCAAATCCCTGAATGATCTTGAGTACTTCTTCCACCTCCTGCTCGTTGGCCTCGATCCCGTGGTTGAAAGCAAGATCATCGCACATGGCAGGAATTTCCCGGAGAAGATATCCCGGTTCGTCAAGGTTGCCAATAATGGTCGAAGCAATAATATATTGTTTGTCGGTTACACGATGCATGCCGAGCTGGCTCAGGAGGTAATCCTGGAAGCTGATCCCTGAAGCGAGCGGCGTTTCCCTGATTTCCTCATCCGGGCTTTTGTTATTTGCATATAGTTTATATTCCGGGATCTCATCTTCGGCAAGATAATCTTCAAAAGAGAAATCATCATTTTCGTTGCGGGATTCCTCTTCTGACTCTTCCCTGAATTCATCCTCATCTGCTTCTACAGATTCAGGCAACGATTCCTCATCCTGGATATCCTTTTCGTCCTCGTCAGGGCTGGTTTCTTCCAAGGCAGGATTCTCTTCAATCTCCTGCTTGATCCTTTGCTCAAGAGCCAGGATCGGTTCCTGCACAAGACGCATGACCAGGACCTGCTGGGGCGAGAGTTTCTGAATGAGCCGTTGTTGTAATTTCTGGTTAAGCATAGAGAACAAATATAATACTTTATCTTATTTTTTTATACCGGAAAGCCGGGAAATCAGATAAAATTTTCAGCATCAGTCGAGATAGTAACCAATTTTTCAGATAATTATAAAACAAATGTTTCTTCCGGATGACATTTTATCGACAGGATACTGCTTTCTATCATAAAAACATACATACTGGTCTAAATTGCCGGCACAACCCTATAGTTTACGTTATCTTTGCAGCCCAATTGTTTCTAAATGCAAAAACCATCCGGCAATCTGTCCAGATTTTTTACCATCTCCATCCATATTCTGATCTGGCTTGGATTGTATATGATTCCTTACATTGACGATACCCGGCAACACATTTCCCCGCATTTCATCTGGAGGAACACGATGCTTTTTCTTCTGCTAATTTCCTTCTTTTATTTTAATACTTACTACCTTATCAGGAAACTTTTTCTACCCGGGAAACTATTCTATTACCTGCTGGCAATTCTAGGGTGTCTCGTTTTTATCTCGGTAACACACCTGCTTTTTTCACATATCATCGATACCTATGTTCCTTCTGAATTTCATCACCCCGGCGTTCTTCACCGGCTCTTTTTCCCGGTCTTTCCCGCCTTGTTTGCCTTTGCCATCAGTACGGCCATAAAGATCACGAATGAATGGTTCAAGGCGGAGAAACAAAAGAAAGAGATGGAAAATGAAAAGCTTAACTCTGAGCTTGCTTTCCTGAAATCGCAGGTGAATCCGCATTTTCTCTTCAATATCCTCAACAATATCTGTTCACTTGCACGGAAGAAATCGGATAACACAGAAAATGCAATCATCCAGCTTTCCCGGATTATGCGATATATGCTCTATGATTCGAAAGATGAAAAAGTAAGCCTGGAAAAAGAGATGGAGTATCTGCAGAATTATATTGATCTGCAGCGGCTGAGACTTTCTGATTCGGTGATCATCAATTTTACAATCGAAGGAAACATTGACGGTAAAATGATTGAACCTATGCTGCTGATTCCCTTCGTGGAGAATGCGTTCAAACATGGGGTCAGTTACCTTGATGAATCAAATATCGACATCCGACTGAAAATCGATAACGGAGATCTTCATTTCCGGGTTGAAAACAACAGGATCAAAAAAAGCGATGACCCAATTCAACAGGAATCCGGGATCGGACTGAAAAATGTGCTCCGGCGACTGGATCTGCTATATCCCGAAACCCATTCGATTGAAATCGAAGAAACCACAACAAAATACATTGTTAACCTGGATATTTCATTATGAGTATGATACGATGTATTGTGATTGATGATGAAAACCTGGCCCTCGATCTGATCGAAGACGACATTATGAAAGTTCCGTTCCTGCAGCTTGTAAAAAAGTGCAAAAACGGGATTGAAGCCCTTGATGTACTTCAGACAGAAAAGATCGATCTGCTGTTTCTCGATATCCAGATGCCGGATATTTCCGGGATCCAGTTTCTTAAAAGCCTCCCGCATAAACCTCTGGTGATCTTTACCACCGCCTATGAAAAATATGCCCTGGAGGGTTTTGAATTGGATGTGGTCGATTATCTCCTAAAGCCTTACTCTTTTGAGCGTTTTCTTAAAGCAGTGAACAAAGCACAGGAACATCTGTCCATCTTGGAAAAGAACCAGTCTCTGACTTCTGCCGAAGAGATCAGTTTCTCCAGTCAGTTCATCTTTGTTAAATCAGATTATAAACTGGTAAAAATCGAGATCGCTGAAATTCAATACATTGAAAGCCTGAAGGATTATATAAAAATAATTGTGAAGGATAAACCTGTTGTGACTTTATCGAGCATGAAAGCCATTGAAGAAAAGCTGGTCGCTCCCGATTTTATCCGGGTTCACAGGAGCTTTATTGTGAATCTAAGGAGGATCCAGTATATTCACAAAAATTTTGTGAAAGTGGGGGATAAAGAGATCCCCATCGGCGACAATTATAAAGAAAATTTTCTGCAAGTTATCAATCAAAAAAATAGGATCGACTGAAATGCAAAAAAAATCACTTCTGATCTTTACTGCCTGCCTGCTTTTTACTTTTACCCAGGCGCAAAACCGTTTATGGACCTTCCAGCAATGCCTGGATACGGCGCTTCAAAGAAACATTTCCTTGAACCAGAGCCGGTTGAACAACGATCTCAACCGCATTACCCTTGAACAATCGAGAGCAAATCTCTTTCCATATCTCAATGCCAGTGCACGGGATGGAGTAGGCTTTGGTAGAAGTGTCAATCCCGTGACCAACCAGTATGTGGAAAAAACAACCAATTCTGCATCTTTTGGATTGAATTCCTCAGTTACTTTGTTCAATGGTTTTCAGCTCACCCGGACTATTCTGCAGAACAAGATGAACCTTGATGCCGGTAAAACAGATGTCGATAATGTCAAAAACCAGGTGACCCTGAGCATAACCATAGCGTACCTGCAGGTATTGTTCGATTATGAAATTCTGGATGCTGCCAAAAGCCAGGCTAATGCAACGGCTGTGCAGGTGGACCAGACTGAGAAACAGGTTAAAGCAGGAACGCTTCCTGAAAGTAATCTTTACACCATCCGTTCCCAGCAAGCAACCGATAACCTGGCTATAGTAAATGCTCAAAGCACCCTGGATATTGCAAAAGTAACCCTTGAACAACTAATGGAACTTCCTGTTGTTGATAGTTTTGATTTAAAAGTACCTGACTTTGTCGAACCATCTCTCATGATGAATAAAACCAACCAGGAGATCTATTCCAAAGCATTGACGGTTCAGCCTCAGATAACCGGTGCTTCTATACGTACGAGCAATGCTCTTCTAGGAATAAAAATAAGCGAAGGTGCACGGTATCCTACAATCAGCCTAAGTGGTGCAGCGAGTTCCAACTATGCTGTTTCCTCAAGAACAGGAGTTGCTGCCAGTGTCCCCACAACTTCACCTTTCTTTCCACAGTTATGGAACAACCTTGGCGAATCAATCGGGTTAAATCTTTCCATCCCGATTTACAGTAATCGAATGATCAAGAGTAATATCGAACGGGCAAAAGTAAATATGCTTATTACACAATTGAGTGAACAAGACATCAAACTCCAACTCAGGAAGACTATCGAACAATCATATACCGACCTGAAAAATTCTATCAAAAAATATGAAGCCACAAAAGATCAAATTGCAGCTGCCGAACTTGCTTATAATAACATGGATCGAAAATACAAAGTAGGCATGGCGACTGCCATTGATTTCCTGATCGAGAAAAATGCTTTTTACCAGGCGCAATCCAATGGTATTCAGGCAAAATATGACTATATCTTCAAATCAAGAATCCTGGATTTTTATCAGGGAGTACCAATTACATTTTAAACGAATAAATCAGACAAAACGATGAAAAAAAAATATTGGATAACACTCACCGCTGTGGTGATAATTTTAGCAATCGGGGCATGGTTCTGGTTTGGTAAAAAAAGTTCTTCCACCATGCAATGGAGGACAGGAAAGGTTGAAAAAGGCGATTTGAAAGTTGTTGTGACTGCCACCGGCACATTGAGTGCAGACACCACCGTACAAGTAGGTACCCAGGTTTCAGGAGTCATTGATAAAATTTTTGTGGATTTCAATTCCGTAGTTAAAAAAGGACAAGTGGTTGCCGTGCTGGATACGACCTACCTGGCATCATCGGTCGAAGATGCTAATGCAGCCATGTATCGTGCCCAGATCCAGGTTGACCTGACCAAGTTGACATATACCCGGGATAAAGAGCTTTTAGATGAAAAGGTGATTGCCCAGTCGGATTATGACCAGGCGTATTCCGCTTATATGACGGCGTTGGGAAATGCACGGTCGGCAAAATCTTCACTTGACAGGGCAAAAATCAACCTCCGCTATGCTACCATTGTCGCCCCGGTTTCAGGAGTTGTTATCTCGAGAGCAGTCGACCGTGGTCAAACCGTTGCTGCAAGTTTCAGCACACCCACCTTATTCGCCATTGCCAACGACCTGACGAAGATGCAGTTACAGGCAAGCATTGATGAAGCAGATATTGGAAAAATTAAAAACGGACAGGATGTGACTTTTACAGTAGATGCTTATCCTGACCTGACCTTCTCGGGGACTGTATCGCAGATACGTTTAGAGCCCACCATTGTTCAAAATGTTGTTAATTATACGGTTATTATTGATGTCCCCAATCCGGATTTGAAATTAATGCCCGGGATGACCGCCAACATAACGGTTATGATCCAGCAAGTACAAAATGTTATGAAGGTTCCTGCAAGTGCACTGAAATTCTGGCCGCCCCAGGATTATCTGGATAAGGCAGTGAAAGAATATCCTGATTCAGTGAATAAGTTTCTTCAGAGGCTCATTGAATTCCGCAAACGAATGACTGGATCGAAAGGAACCGGTACTTATGCAAACAGTGGAAATACCGCTGGACAAGGAGGATCTGGAAGTACGGGAAGAATTCCGACTCAAAGTGGATTTAGCGCTGGAAGTGGACAAGGACAGGGACAGAGTGGACAAGGTTCTGATGCAAGACGAAGCAACAGAAGCCATTATGGACTGGTATGGGTAAGAACCATAGATAATAAACTAATGCCATACAGGGTAATAACAGGATTATCGGATGGAAGTTATACCTCGATAGATGGTAATCTGAAAGAAAACGATGAGGTAGTGGTTGGTATTATCAATAGCCAGACCAGTACCACAGCCACACAAACACAACAAAGTCCTTTCCAGCCGCAAATGCCACGGCCGGCAGGAGGCAGGGGAGGACGGTAAAATGACGGATGTAATCATATCAACCAGGCACCTGGTCAAGATTTACAAAATGGGTGATCTTGAGGTTCATGCCCTGAGAGGCATGGACATGGATATCCGCAAAAGTAATTTTGTCGCTATCATGGGCAAAAGCGGTTCAGGAAAATCCACCTTTATGAACATTATAGGTTGTTTGGATGTACCTACACGGGGAGAATATTTCCTGGATGGTGTGGATGTGGGGAAATTAAACAAAGATCAGCTGGCACAGTTGCGAAATAGAAAGATCGGTTTTGTATTCCAGTCATTTAACCTGCTCTCCCGGACATCAGCCCTGGAAAATGTAGAGCTTCCCCTGATGTATAACAGCAAGATCAGCTCTCATGCCATGCGGGGGAAAGCCATGCAGGCGCTCGAATCAGTGGGACTGGCCGACCGGTCACACCATCTTCCGAACCAGCTTTCGGGAGGAGAACAGCAGCGGGTGGCCATCGCCCGTGCCCTGGTCAACGATCCGGTAGTAATACTGGCAGATGAACCCACCGGAAACTTGGATACCAGGACCAGCGTCGAAGTGATGGATATTTTCCAGCAGCTGAATAAAAAAGGGATCACCGTGGTGATCGTGACACACGAACCCGATATTGCAGCTTACACCAACCGGAATGTAAGTTTCCGTGACGGTAAGATCCTGAAAGATTTACAGGTTGAACATCCCCGGAAAGCAAGCGATGAACTTCTTTTGATTCCGGCTATCAGCGAGGAGGAAACGATATGAAATTAAAGAACCAGTTAAAAGCAGCCATCCGTTCGCTGTCGAAAAATAAGATGCGCACCTTCCTGACCATGCTGGGGATCATCATAGGTGTGGCATCAGTCATTGCCATGTTAGCTATTGGGCAGGGATCGAAAGAAAGCATCCAGGCGCAGATCTCAAACTTGGGAACCAACCTTCTGACCGTGTTTCCTTCTGCAAGTATGACAGGAGGTGTGAGAATGGAAGCCGGTACATCTATTAAAATGACAATTGACGATTATAAAGCCGTCGCAACCCGTTGTCCGGCAGTGATGTATTCGACACCAACCGTTCGAGTTAGTGGCCAGCTTATTGCCGGTTCGCAAAACTGGAGAACCTCCGTCTGGGGTGTCTATCCGGATTATTTCGATATCCGCAACCTTACAATCCAATCAGGAGCTACATTTACCACTGCCGATGACCATTCGGCCTCTAAAGTTTGTGTGATCGGTCAAACGGTGGCAAAGTACCTTTTCGGTGAAGGAATAGATCCTGTGGGTAAACAGCTCCGCATTAACAAAATCCCTTTTCTTATTGTAGGTTTGTTAACTGCAAAAGGACAAAATGCCTTTGGGCAAGACCAGGATGATATTGTAATCGCACCGTTTACTACTGTTCAGGAACGCATGATGACAGTGGCCTATATCCAAAGCATCATGGTCTCGGCCACTACTGAAAAAATGATCCCCGAAGCAACTGATGAGATCACACAAGTACTGAAAGAAAGACATCACCTCGGGCAATCGGAAGACCCGGATTTTACTATACGGTCACAGGCCGATATTGCCAATGCTGCTTCAGCCACTGCCAGTATTCTAACCATTCTCCTGGCCAGTATTGCAAGTATCTCATTATTGGTAGGAGGCATCGGAATTATGAATATCATGCTGGTTTCAGTTACGGAACGCACGCGGGAAATCGGAATTCGCATGGGAGTCGGCGCACGCGGACGCGATGTATTACTCCAGTTCCTGATTGAAGCCCTTATGATCAGCCTGATTGGCGGTATCCTTGGCGTCGGTCTTGGCATCCTGACCTCAGAAATCATTGCGAGTATCATGAAATGGCCGGTAACAATAACCCTGCAATCAATCATCCTTTCCTTCTTATTCTCTACAGCCATCGGGATTTTCTTCGGCTGGTACCCGGCACGGAAAGCAGCCAGCCTGAACCCTATTGATGCTTTGCGTTATGAATGATTTTTTTCATTATCTTTATGGTCTAATTTCATGAAAGATGAAAAAACTGGTCCTGTTTTGTTTTGCAATCATATTATCACTCGGATGGAATTCCTGCGGGAAAGAAAGTTCCAGTAACAATAATGTTGTTGTCTACAAATTACCCGTCGATATCGCTGCGCGATATATTGCTATGGCTTTTTGCAATGCATCAGCCGGCATCAACAGCCATCTGGAAAATGCAGCCGCTTTTACTGCCCAGGGAATTGGAAGCTTCGACTCGGCTTTTACGATAAAAAAACTAGACTCGGCAGCGACCGTGAAATACCAATACCAGGTGGTTTACACCTTAGCACGCCTCACCACTTCGCCTCCGGAAGTCACATTTGATTATACAGCTAACGGTAGTTTCTCCTCTGATGCGTTTCAATCACAGGATGAGCAATTGGGTAATAACTGGGTATTTACAACCCTGGACCAATCACAGCTGACGTTAAACGGAGCAGGTACAGACGGCGGACAGCAATATGCTCTCCTTGAAAAGGTCTTGTTTAGTAGCAATATCATTTATACGTTTAAGAATGTGATGATAGACAAGCTGACATACATGGTTGCTTCAGGCACCGCCCCGATTACCATCAACGGATCCGGCCCGGGGGGTGTAGCTTACAATTATTCCGGCACCCTCACCTTTAACGGCAACCGCAAGGCTGAATTAATCCTCGGGGGATCCACCTTTTATATCAGCCTGAACACCGGGGCGATCACATTATAATATTAGCCTCTGTTGAGAAGAAAATAATAATCAATTCCTTCGGGCTTTTTGGTTGTTCAATACAATTCTGATCACTTGATCAAATGTAAAACCTGCCTGCCAGTCAACCTTCCGCAGGCATGGCAAGCAGGTGGTAAGATTCCAATTTTCAATTGTCAATTATCCATTATTAATTATCACCTTCCCTTCAAAATATCTTTTCAATTCAGCAACGGAAATGTTAATTTCACTGAACTTCATCCTGAATTCGCCATGATCCCATTTGATAATCAACATGACAGGCCTCGTAAAATATCTCCTGATCCTGAAAGAGATTAAAATTGGCAATACCAGCAGGATTCCAATCACAATGCCGGGACTTCTCCGTGAATAATGAAAATAACCTCCATGGAAATCCGACAAAACATAAAAATTAACCAGAAAAAAATACAACAAGTAAACAAGAACGATATCCAGAATAATGCCCAGGAAGATCAGTCCAAGCCAACCACGGGTCAGCCGGGCTTTTTTAATTGTAATGGAAGTAATTTCCGGGTAGCTTAGATTTAAATTTCTTTTCCTGATCTTTATTCCATCCGACTTTATGACAAGCCTGGGTCCGTTGTATAAGATGTCTTTCACCTTGGAGTTAAATTTAAAGGTGCAATTTAAAGAATTCCGGGAAGTGAAATATGTTTGCTTCCTTCCGGCCGGAAAGCTCTTTGGCGGAGTCGCGCCAACTGGTTCTTATTCCTATAGAGACAAAAGGATTCCTTTATAATAGCCGGTAATACTAAAACATTTTTAAGAAAGCATATAGGATATTTGAATTTGTTTTAACTTTACAATTTAAGTACATGACAAAATTTGAAACAACTTGCAAGATCTTTGATTGATAAAGGGTCCAGCAAAGCATGAGAAACAAACATCAACCCGAAATTAATAATACTAAAAATCATGGCAACCAAAACGAAAAAAACAATAACCATTACTGATAAGATCGCAGAAACCCTTAAGCAGGATATAAATAACGGGAAGATCTCTGCAGGGGAAGCAATCTTTGAGCGTAATATTGCTGAACGGTTTCATACAAGCGTTATTCCTGTGAGGGAAGCATTACGGATCCTTGAAGGAGAAGGTTTTATTATTCACAAGAAATTTTCTGGTTATAGTGTCCGACAAATCAATCCGGAAGAGATGGTCGAATTATATGATATCATAAGATTCCTATCCGGCCAGATTCTTTCCAAGGCTGTTCCCCGCTACACTGATTTGACCTATCACCGTTTCCAAACCCTGATCGAAGAAATTGATAAATCAAAAGATATCGATAGCAAAATCCTTTTATTCAAAGAATTTGTAGAAACAGCGTTTATTCCTGCCGGATTAAAATATTCCTTAGAATTAACCATGCAAATCTTTAACCGTAATACCATAATTATTCATGGGATGATTGAGAAAATCTTTAAAGGAACACTTTCAACCCAGTTCATGCGTCAATTCATGGAACTTTGTCAAAAGAAAGAAACGGAAATGGCCATCAAGCTCTGGATGGACGAGTATGAAATAAGGACAAAAAACTATGTTGCGATCCTTAGTAATGATAAATTCTGATATTGCGAAAAAACTAATTTCACCATAAGTAGCGGGGAGGGATAAACCAAAAGAGAAGATAAAAGATAAAAAGGCGACATTTTTGTGAACATCCCCCGCTGAGCGGTATTAAAATGTCGCTCAGCAGATGAAAGAAGCAATTAATACCAGGCAACAAACAGCAGAAACCTGGAACACAGAATGCCGAACATCCACTATTAAGGATCAGGCAAATAATCTTCTACATCCAAAAAAGTATTGTAACATAGTCCACCACTGACTGCGAAGGCTGGATTTCCCCGGAATTTCCCCGGCGCAGGACTTTAGCGACTGGCGAAATGCTTTTGAGTCTGGAATATTCGATCAGGGCCATGATAGGCCCGAATCCGCAAACTGAAATATTGAAGCGACGCACCTGGTTTGCAACTCCTTCTGCATTAAAAGCAAGTATCTCCCGGATCACAAGTTCATCAAGATCATGCCCCGTCTGCGGGGAAAGGAAGTGACAAAAATCGGAAGATGCAATAAATAATATTGACCGTTTAAGGCGGCTGGCCATCTGGAAGATTTCCCTTGCGATCTTTCGGGCGTTTTCAAGAGTCTGGCGGCTCATAACGACCGGTAAGATTTTTAATCCTTCCGGGAGAAAATATTGAAGGAAAGGAACCATGACTTCGCCGGAATGCTCTTGCTTATGATCCTGTCCCGACCGTTCGAAAGAAAGCAGACCAGCCAGTTCCAGGTCTATCGGGATTTTCCCCAGCGGGGTTTCCCATTCTTCGTTGTCATCCAGAGCTATCGCAGGCCCGAAAGCGGTATGATTTGGATTAATTATGACGGCTGTATCGAAATGTTGTCCCGATCGCCTTACTGTTTCAAAGAAATGGACGGCATGGTACCCCGAATACATATATCCGGCGTGAGGCACAACACCTCCAAGGAGAATGCCATTCTTCGGTGGCGTAGCAATTTTGTTGCTCTCCTTTTCCAGGCAATTTTCGATTACCTCCCTGAGCTTTTGGGGGGATGAAGGATAAAAAGATCCGGCAACAACCGGGTAACGGGTTCTCATTTTTTTCTCCTTATACAAAGTTAAGGATAGTATTTTTCTTTTGTAATGAAAATCCGGAGACGAAATGGTTTTTTTATGTTTCCATTCCTATGGATGATACATGCCGTGTTTGAGGAAATCAATCAAGGGTATGAACCCCAAGGTCCCGCGTACTCGGGGGGATTGTTCGACTAACAAATTTCAATTCGCTACGCTCTTGAAATTTGAGTCTCACGAATAAAGGCCAGATTTGAGATGAAAAATCCCAAATAGGAAAAAATATTTGTATCAACCTATTGTAGGACGGGGGCTGTTAGTTCACGGTTTGCGTGTTACATGCCGCGGAATAAGCTTTGCCGCTACTTCCCTTGTTCTTGATCGTACCGTTCTTTCATCAAGGGGCTACCGGTTTCGGAGATTGATTTTCTATTCTCCAGGAGCTTGTTGATGTCGATCCAGCCCAGCAGCATATATTGCGTCATTGGCTGTTGTTTCTTCGACTCGAGGAGTGGGGGGGGCGACGCGAAGACCAGGTTGTCGCTCGGTCGGATGTAATACTTGCCCTTCACCGCTTTCGTACCTCCGCCATCAATGGTGTTCCACACTTCAATGTCCTTCCTGACAGGCGTAATGTCCTTCATGTCAGGCGTAATGTCCTTCCCGTCAGTCTGCTTTTCGATGTTATCTAAGACGCAGATGTGTTTGAAGCTCCCCGGGGGCAGTGGACGCCCGCCGTACATGGTCTGATCCGGAGGTTGCCCGAAGAGGACGAAATCGCCTTGCTCAGGACCTCCGTCCTTCATTCCAGGATCGGCTTCAATATAGGCATCGCCTTTCGGATGGATTTTTTTCAGTTCATCATCATTTGTTTTGATATCTAGCTGGCGCTTTTCCTTATCAGGTCCTATTGTTTTGTCTAAGTAATCTTGGGCCACGTTGAGCCGGGTCTGCATCAGATTGAGTTGCTGCTCGAGCTGGGCCTTCTTCCGAATGAGTTGCTGCACGGGCTTGTACCTATTATGAGGCTCTTTTGGTCCCGTGTCGAGTTTCTTCTGACTCAGTATTATCACCGCTATCATTAGCGCCTTAATGACCTCCTCCTGAGGCATCTCTTTCTCTGCAGTTATTGCCTGTATCAGCTGCTGTATCGCATCTATCACCTCTATCGCTTCTATCGCCGCATCGAACTGCTTCTGGGAATCCGTTATCACCTCTATCTCCTCTATCAGGTTCTTGGACTCCTTTATCACCGCTTTCACTGCTTCGAGTTTCGCCACCTTGAACTTATACATATTTTCCGGCTCGACGACTAAGCTGTTAAATAGCCCCTCTTGTTTCTTGAGGGCTGCCTTGACCTGGATCACCTTGTCGACGATAACGCGGATATCTGCAAGTAGATCTGCCATTTCGGAATCTCCAGAATATTTCGTACTGACGACCTCTGCAAACACCTGGTAGGCAAAATCATTGCAGGTGGTGAAGTTTTTCCTTTTATCGCGGACTGTTTTGATTTTCTCGTCGCTGAGAATCACGGTCTTGTCAACCAGCCGCCTCATGGCCACCGCAAAAATCGCGCTGCGGAGTTCTTTGCCCTCGCTGGTTTCCTTCGGCGCCTCAAGACCAGGTGGGGTCTGTCGCTGGATCGCCCAGCCATGGGTACCCGTACTCCCCGGACCTGTGTCGAGCAGTTGCTCGGCGGAGCGGCCTGTGACCACCGCGTCAACTACGCGATCTGCATGCTGCTCATAAACGTCGCCGGTTTGCCCGAGCCCGTTCTCGAGTCTGACACCGGCGTGCTGTTGCACTACATGTGTGGCCTCGTGGGCTGCAGTGCGGAGATCGGGCTTACGGGCGAAGACCACGTGCCCGTTGGTGGTATAAGCGCGGGCACCTATCGCTTGCGCCGCGACGGCGTTGGTGTGTGCCTGCACGCGGCTGATGTCATAGTGTCCGAAGAAGGTCTGGATCGTATCGAGGTAAGGCAGGGGGTGACTGGTGCTTCGGATCCCGCTCTCAGCGGCCGCCCAGTTCGTTTCTGCCGGGGTTGTCCCGTTCATGCGCTGTAAGTTGGGGATCGAGTTCCGATCATGGTTCTGCCCTATGTGGACTCGACTGAAGAACGAAGACTTGGGCAAGGTAGTCTGCTGAGCTGCCTTTGATTTCTCTGTGAAAGTAGGCATGGTGAATCTCTTTTCGTTCAATTATTGCGAGCCTATTTACTATATAGACTGTAAAATTGCAGTCTATCATCCGTTCGGCTTTTGTTAAAAATTCCTATCTGAATTATTATATAAAAAATACTCTTTGCAAACAACGCCAAACACATTATTTCTGTACATTTAGAGACTGTTTAAATTTCATTTAGAAATTCGATTAACCATCAACCGAATCATGGATAACTGAATAAAAGCGATACTGGATTCGGGTAACCTTTCATAATCTTTGGACATTCT
>JBEKST010000027.1:0-17047 GCA_049516815.1 Bacteroidales bacterium
ATATGACAGATCAGAACCGGGAAGTGGCAGTCTGTTTGAATTTTTCCCTCATCCCGAAAAAGGGTTCTCCATACTTATAGGTCCGAAAATATACAGACTCTGTAAAATCCCGGCAGGGTTTTACGTCGAACCTTTGTTCCTTTTTAGGGATTTGTCGTATATTAATGTTTATCACAACAGTAATATTTTCGTGGTCGACCAGGTACCTGTTAGCGAGGAGTTTTATCCTTTTGGCGATATATACACCCTTGTTTATGGAGTTAGTTTCCGGGTCGGGATTGTACGTAAATACAGGAAGGTAATCATGGATTATTATATGGGAATTGGTATTAAAGACAGGGATATCACCTATCACTATTATGGATATTATGATCATTATGATAATAAAACTGTGTATTATCATGCCGATCATTCACCGGTCATACAGAAAACTGCCCAATTCTTGCCAATATTTAACCTCGGCGTGAAGATCGGGTTTGGATTTTAGCTGACGAGCTGATGAGTTGACGAGCTGATGAGTTGACGGTGTGATGAAATATACTTGATTTTACCCGTCGACTTGTTTACCCGTTCTTTTTCAAATAAAAAAAATAAAAAGAAATAAAAATTGATAAAGTGCCTTGTCGCCTGTATGCTCAGATGATAAGTAAAAAAATACTTTGTGACTTATTGACTCTATGACTTTGTGACTCTCATGTTAATTCGTAATTTTGTTAGCATGTTTTATAAATCCTCATGATGCTGAAATATCCGCTGATAATTCTATATATTGCTATTACCTTCGTGTCGAACGCCCAGGTCAAATGCGGTTCGGAACGAACCGATCTCTATTATTCCCATCTCAGGCACAAAAATATTGCCGTTGTGGCAAATGCCGCATCGGTGGTAGGGAAGGTAAATGTGGTTGATACACTCCTGCACAGAGGTCTGAAGGTTGAAAAGATCTTCTGCCCCGAACATGGCTTCCGGGTTTTTTCCGATGCCGGACAAACCATCAAAAATTCATTAGATTCGATCACAAAGCTTCCGGTTATTTCTCTTTATGGCAAGAAAAAGAAGCCTGACCCGGCCGATCTGAAGGATATCGATATCGTGGTTTTCGACTTGCAGGATGTTGGCGTGCGTTGTTATACCTACCTGTCAACACTCTCATATATGATGGAAGCCTGTTCACAGGCAAATATCCCCTTGATGATTTTCGACCGACCCAACCCGAATGGGTTTTATATTGATGGCCCGGTGATGGATTCATCCCTTTTTTCATATTTAGGCTTATGCCCGGTTCCTTTGATATATGGGATGACTATCGGCGAATATGCGAAAATGATCAATGAAGAAGGATGGCTGAAGGACCGGATGATTTGTGATCTGCAGGTTATTCCTTTGGAGAACTACACGCATCAGACGCAATATACGCTTCCGGTGAATCCTTCCCCCAACCTGACCGATATGAATGCTGTTTATCTCTATCCTTCACTTTGTCTGTTTGAAGGCACCATCATCAGCGTCGGAAGGGGCACACGTTATCCTTTTGAAATTTACGGGCATCCTGCATTCAAGGGTTTTTCTTTTGAGTTTACCCCACAGCCGGTCAAGGGTTCACCCAATCCGATGTACAATGGCCAGCTTTGCCGGGGACTCGACCTGCGGGATTTTTATAAAACCCATCCACGTTTGTTCGGCAGACTCAACCTTGCATGGCTGTCCATGGCTTATAAGACACTGGGAAGCGATCCGCATTTCTTTACCGATTCTTTCGACCGACTGGCAGGAACATCTGTCCTCAGGAAACAGATCATCGAAGGCAAAAATGAGCAGGAGATCCGACAGGGATGGCAGGAAGGATTGGAGAATTTTAAAGTGATCCGGAAAAAATATTTAATCTATCCGGAATAACCTCTTACTTCCTTCCGGGATAGACTTTCAGGGCTTCTTCGAGGCATTTCATTGCGCTCTTCAGGTCATTCACATTCAGTACATAACTGATCCGAACCTCATCAAGTCCACGGCCTTTCGTTGAATAGAATCCGGTAGCAGGTGCCAGCATCACGGTTTGTCCTTCAAAACTGAAATCTTCCAGGAGCCATTGACAGAATTTATCGGAATCGTCGATAGGCAGCCGTGCAACGGCATAAAAAGCCCCAGTGGGTTTCGGACAAAAACATCCTGCCATGTTATTGATGGATTCAACCACAATATTTCTTCTGTTTTGATATTCTTCCAGGACTTTTTTAAAGTAGGATTCCGGGGTATTGATGGCTTCTTCTCCGGCGATCTGTCCGAATGTTGGTGGACTTAACCTTGCCTGTGCAAACTTCATAGCAGTGCGGATGACCTCTTTGTTTTTCGAAATCAGCACGCCGATGCGTGCGCCACATGCGCTGTAACGCTTGGAGATGGAATCCAGCAGGATCACATTCTTGTCGATTCCTTTCAAGCTCATGACCGAATGATGCTGACGGCCATCATAGGTGAACTCACGGTAAACCTCATCAGAGAACAGGAAAAGATCATGTTTCAAAACGATATCCCGCAATGATTCCAGTTCTTCTTTTGAGTAAAGATAACCGGTTGGGTTATTTGGGTTACAGATCATGATCGCCTTGGTGCGGGGCGTGATGGCATCTTCGAATGCCTTGATCGGTGGAAGTGCAAATCCGTTCTCAATGATGGAATCGATCGGTCTAATCACGACGCCTGAAGTCAGTGCGAACCCGTTGTAATTGGCATAGAACGGCTCAGGTATGATGATCTCTTCACCGGGGTCAAGGCAGCTGTTCATGGCAAAGAGGATGGCCTCTGAACCACCCGTTGTTACGATCATTTCTTCCGTTGTGACTTCGATACCAAACTTCTTGTAATACTCCACCAGTTTTTTCCGGTAGGAGATCATTCCGGCCGAATGGCTGTATTCCAAAACCTTCAGATCAATGTTCCTGATCTTGTTCATGACATTCTCAGGAGTTTCGATATCCGGCTGGCCAATGTTGAGATGATAAACTTTCGTTCCTCTTTTTTTAGCTTCTTCTGAAAAAGGAACCAGCTTCCTGATTGGGGAAGCTGGCATCATTTTTCCTTTACGTGAAATAACGGGCATAAATAATTTTATTTTTGAATCGGTGTCGCGCTGTTATCATTTGTGTTTTCCGGTACCTTATCAGCCGGTTTTGCTATTACGTTGCCTTTGATGGAAAGGACCACGCGGGCAGTTTTTGCATTCGAGTTAACCGTTATCGTTTTGTTGATCGGTCCAACGTTGTGTGTGGAATAGGTTACTTTTATTACATCACTTTTTCCTGGAAGAACAGGTTCCTGTGGCCATGTAGGAACAGTACATCCGCATGAGGAAATAGGTTTCTGAACGATTAAAGGTTCTTTTCCTGTATTGGTGAATTTAAATTCGCAGGCAGCTTCGGCGTTCTGTAAGACCGTGCCGTAATCGTGAACAAGCTTGTCAAAAGAAATTTCAGGAGCATTAGGATCAGCGGGAGCAGGCTGAGGTTCCTGTGCTTGCAATGTAAAAGCTGCAAGGATCATAAGGACGAATGAAAAAATTACTTTTTGCATATTCTCTGTGTGTTAAGGTTAATGTTTTTTTGAGAGGGCAAAATTAATAAATAATTTTGTCTTGAGAGTAAATTATAAATAATAAACTTTTGCAGGCAAAGAAATCGGGGAATTCTGTTTTAATTTTGTTTTTTAAAAAAAATTCTGAACTTTACATCCGGTTTTAATGATTGGTATTGACTTTTTAAATCCATAATCCTTTTTCTGAATAATTATCATTTCAATGAGAAAAAAATCAATCCTGAGATTGCTTTCCGGTTTTTTATCAGCAGGTTTGCTTTTTATGTCCTGTTCCCATCATGTCTCATCATCCGGTTCGGCTGTCGCTTCAAAAAAGGGAACGGTCGCCGTGAATTCACCTCCTTGCATCATTTATCGTACCCGGTCGGATTATTCCATGTATGTTCCGGTAACATTGTCAGCCGATAAAAGTAAAATCGTATCCTATCCGGATATAAAGGACATCTATTATAATGGTAAGTTGTCTGTGCCTACTCTCCTGGCCAATGGTTTTCTTCTCGATAACCGCGGTATCGGTTTGCAGGTGGCTTTTCTTGACTATACTTATGAGGAATATAGCAAGTTAGCATCCACACCCCACGCGACGGACCTGATGAGTCTCCTTATGGATAAGGATCCGTTGATTGAGATGTACCAATGCGGTCGAAGAAGCCAATATACCGATATCGAACATGAGTTAAATGTCCTGATCACTTCAGGTAAGCTTAATACCTGCAATAAATTAAAGTAGATTTTTAATAATTCTTACCTTTGCAGAAAATATAACGGAGTAAATTGTCGACGTCTCTTGAGAAAATCAGTGAGTTAAACGGAAAACAGCTATATTATAGTTTTCTTTCGGGGGCACAGCGGATCTTTGAAAACCAGAAACTACTGAACAGGATCAATGTTTTCCCTGTAAACGATGCAGATACCGGAACCAACCTGGCAGCCACCATGCGTTCCATCATGGATGCAATCATTCCTACTGATAACCTTAAAGAAACCGCGGTTGCACTGGCTGATGCTGCGCTGACAGGTGCCAGGGGGAATTCGGGTATTATCTTCGCACAGTTCCTTTATGGATTTGGCAATGAGATCAAGACCGGGCAGACGATGGATATTAAATCGTTTGCAGAAAGCATGCGCAACGCAGTGAATTATGCCTACGAAGCCATTGCAAACCCGGTGGAAGGAACGATCCTGACGGTCATAAAAGACTGGGCCGAATACCTTTACGCATTAAAGGACATCATCGACGATTTTATCAAATTGCTGATTGAAGCCTTTGATAGAGCTCAACAGTCACTAGCTGAAACAACAGCAAAATTGCCGGTTCTCGCGCGCTCGCATGTGGTGGATGCAGGAGCAAAAGGCTTCGTGGTATTCCTCGAAGGGATCCTTGATTTCTTTACAAAAGGAGAAGCGAAACCTGTTTCCATTCCCATACAGGCACCCGAACATGAAAATGAGGATATCGTTACACATGATGAGATCACATTCCGATATTGCACAGAGGCCCTGATCAGTTCCGAAAATCTTGATAAAACGAAGATCAGCAGGGCCATTAAGGTCTGCGGTGATTCTTTGGTTGTTGCCGGTTCCCCTCAAAAGATGCGCATCCACATTCATACGGATTTTCCTGCCGAATTGTTTTCCTACCTGCGTCGCTTTGGCAACATCACCTACCAGAAAGTGGATGATATGGTGATGCAACATGAGATCCTGAACAATCGTAAGTCCGGGATAGCTATCCTTACTGATTCTTGCTGTGACCTGCCCGAAAAGATCCTCGACAGGTTGCAGATACATATGATCCCATTGAGCATCCATTTCGGGGAAACATTTTACCTCGACCGTTATACCCTTCATCCTGAACAATTTTATTCGCTGCTCGAGAATTCGGAATCGAACCCGACTTCAGCACAACCCTCCATCCGGGATTTCCAGAATAAATACGAATACCTGTGTTCTCATTATTCCTCCGTAATCGCGGTGAACCTGGGCAAGGCATTAAGCGGCACCTTCAACAGCAGCATACAGGCTGCAAAGGAAATTTCAGACAGGACGGGGAAAAGGATCGATGTGATCGATTCGGAAACCGTGACTGGCGGGCTGGGCCTGATCATCTTACGCCTGGCTGAAGCCATAGAAAACGGAGCCACACACGAAGAGATTCTGCCCGAAATCAGGAAATGGGTTAAGAAAACACAGATTAGGGTGACGGTGACCACATTGAAATACATCATCCGTTCCGGCCGCGTTAACGCATTCAAAAGCTTTATTGCGAGGTTACTGGACCTGAAACCTGTGATCGTCCTCAATGAAGAAGGACACACGGTACTTTCCTCGAAGTCGTTTACTGAAAAGGCAAGCATGAAAAAGGTGATCCGCAATATTCAGAAGATCACCGAAAAAAATAAAATCTGGGGATACGCCATCACTCATGCAGGCAATGCGGCGACGGCCGAATGGTTCGCAACGCAGATGGAACGCGTCACCGGACAGAAACCGGCCTTTATTTCAGCCGCATCACCAGCCCTTTGCGCAAATACCGGCCCAGGAGTCGCCTGTGTTTCTTTTATGCTGGAATAATTATAATAACTTCCATCCTCGTAGCATCTTTCTTATAATTCATAATTTCTTCCATGATCAACCAGCAACTCATTCATCCCGGCAGCATTGTTATTATAGGAGGTTCAAATGATGTTCAGAAACCAGGCGGCGCCGTGTTGCGAAATATCATCGAAGGCGGATTCAAAGGCGAACTTTACGTTACCAACCTGAAGGAACCTGAAATCCAGGGAATAAAAAGTTACATCGATCCTTCCCTCTTGCCAGACGTTGATCTTGCCATCATCGCAATAGCTGCCAAATACATACCTGTTACTGTAGAATACCTGGCCACCCAAAAAAACACCCGTGCTTTTATTATCCTGTCGGCAGGTTTTTCTGAAGAGAACAAGGAAGGGAAAATGCTTGAGCAGGAAGTGGTTGAAAGCGTCAACCATGTGGGTGCTTCATTGATTGGCCCGAATTGTATCGGCGTATTGACACCTTCTTATCACGGGGTTTTTACGAAACCCATTCCACGATTGGATCCAAAAGGGTGTGATTTTATTTCCGGTTCCGGCGCTACAGCCTGTTTTATCATGGAAACAGGAATCCCGAACGGACTCACCTTTGCCAGCGTTTTCTCTGTTGGCAACAGTGCCCAGATGGGTGTGGAAGATATCCTTCAGTACTTGGATGAGACCTTTGATCCTGAGAAGAGCTCTAGAGTGAAACTCATCTACATGGAAAATATACCCAAACCGCAATTGCTGCTGAAACATGCTTCATCCCTCGTCCGGAAAGGATGCAGGATCGCAGCAGTCAAAGCCGGTTCGTCGGAGGCAGGCAGTCGGGCAGCTTCTTCGCATACGGGTGCATTGGCCAGCCCGGATGTGGCTGTGGATGCGCTTTTCAGGAAAGCAGGTATTGTACGTTGTTATGGAAGGGAAGACCTCATCGCAGTTGCTTCTGTCTTCATGTATCCTGAACTGAAAGGGAAAAACATGGGTGTTATTACCCATGCAGGCGGCCCGGCTGTCATGCTGACCGATGCCCTGTCAAACGGAGGAATGAATGTTCCCCACATTGAAGGACCTGCCGCAAAAGAATTGCTTTCACAACTTTTCCCGGGATCTTCCGTAGCCAACCCCATCGATTTTCTCGCTACAGGTACCGCACAACAACTTGGAACCATAATTGACTATTGCGAAACCCGGTTTGATGCGGTCGATGGAATGGCTGTGATATTCGGTACTCCCGGACTGAACAAGGTTTTCGATGTGTATGCAATCCTGGATGAAAAGATGAAAACGGCTGTAAAACCTATATTCCCTATCCTTCCTTCCGTTCTTACTGCTGCTCCTGAGATTGAGGATTTTATTTCCAAGGGAAGAATATTTTTCAGGGATGAGGTGGTTTTCGGGAATGCACTCGCAAGAGTATACAATACACACAGTCCGTTTGTGGAGAAATCCCTGGTTCAGGAAGTAAATCATGACCGGATCCGGAGTGTCATAAACCAGGCGAAAGATGGCTTTATCTCTCCTGGTGAGATACATGAACTATTGGATGCCAGCGGGATCCGGAGAGCCGGCGAAGCGGTTGTGGTCACCCCTGAAAATGCGGTGAAAGAAGCAAAAATGCTGGGCTTCCCTGTCGTTATGAAAGTTGTCGGTCCCATTCATAAATCGGATGTCGGCGGAGTGGTCCTGAATGTGAAGGGCAAACAAGCTGTTATCCGCGAATTTGAGCGGATGATCCGCATAAAGGATACGACAGCGGTCCTGATCCAGCCTATGCTTTCGGGTACTGAACTTTTTGTGGGAGCCAAATATGAATCTAAGTTCGGACATATGATCCTCTGCGGACTGGGAGGAATATTTATAGAAGTACTCAAAGATGTTGCCGCCGGATTAACGCCAATAGGCAAAGAAGAAGCCCTCTTCATGATCAGGAATCTGAAAAGTTATCAGATCCTCAAAGGTGTGCGCGGACAAAAAGGAGTCAGCGAAGACCTGTTTGCGGAGGTCATCCTGAGGCTTTCCTCATTGTTAAAATCTGCTCCTGAGATCATGGAACTCGATTTCAATCCCCTTCTCGGGAAAGAAGATTCCATGACTGTTGTCGATGCCAGGATCAACCTGAAAAAAATTAATGCAGGAACCCGATCTGGTGCAGGAATTCAATAGCCAGCGAAGGTTTTAATGCTATCGTGAAGATCACGCCATAAATGGCTCCCCAGAAGTGTGCATCATGGCCGATGTTATCCTTTGCTCTCCGGCTCATGTAAAATTCATAGATGATATAAAGGATTCCGAAGATCCAGGCCGGAATTTCAAATGGAAGGAAAAAGAATAAGATAGGAGCCTTCGGAAGTATGATGATGCTGGCAAAGACCACGGAGGATACTGCACCGGAAGCGCCGACTGCATTATAAAAAACATCATTCTTGTGTTTTCCGAAGGCGGGAATAATGGACAGCAACAATCCTCCTGAATAAAGAAGAAGATAATACAGGATGTATTTTTCATGAAAAAAAACCTTGTAATAATGTTCAACGAGAGCTCCGAAAGAATAAAAAACCACCATATTTATGAGCAGGTGAACCCAGTTGGCATGCAGGAAGCCATAACTGAAGAACCGGTACCACTGTTTGCTATGGTGTACATCATAGGCATTGAATTTTAACTTGTTGAACAACCCATCGTTGTTGAAACAAACAATCGAAGCAACAACCGTAAAGAGGATTATTCCGTAAGTGACTTCCATGCTGCAGAAAAGTGATTAAGTTATAAAGTTTGTAAAGTTCATAAAGTTTGTAAAGTTATAAAGTTCATAACTTAATTAATCCAAGTCCCACACTCACACATCCAGCATCCAGCATCCAGCATCCAGCATCCAGCATCCAGCATCCAGCATCCAGCATCCAGCATCCAGCATCCAGCATCTTATTTCCCGATACTCTCCGTTTTCGGAAGCTTCGTATAATCGATCTCTGATCCGAGCATGCTGTGAGGGATCAGGAAGACGATCAGCAATACGATAGAAGCAACGATGGCCCAGCGTTTCTTTTCCCGGTTCCTGTATTGAAATATAAGTGCAATGACCCAGAGCAGGAAAGCCACCACCGATTTATTGTCGGTCAGGTCATGCCCGAATGGCCAACCGTCCCAATAAACGCCAAAGGAAAATTTCTGAACAATGGGTCCGAATACCAGTCCTCCGATGAAAAGGGTGATGAAGGTAATCCAGGTATAAAGATAAGTGTTTTTCCCTTTGGTGATCGCTTCAATCCCGGTAATGGTAGAAAACAACATTGCTAAAAAGATGATCAGGATATGGGGTAAAAGGATGTACATCGGTATGTGCCCTTTGTATCGAAGAACAGCCGGATCTTCGTTCAGTCTTACCTGTTCATTCCCTTTGGAAAGCGTGATATAATACATCACCTTCCCTGAAATATCCTGGTGCGGCAGGCTGGCTATAAGCGAGTCGCCCTTCCGGACCATCGGCGTCGTTGTCCAGTTATCATAACTCTTAAATCTCCTGAACTGAACTTTCCCCTTTAGAGATGGTTCCGGTATGTTCAGAATAACTTTGGCATCATCCTGTCCATCGTAAGCCCGGATCAATTCAGCTTTGATCAACGTTTGCCCGATCACTTTTTTTACTTTCATCGGGTAGGTAGGCCCAGTTCTGCGCTGATATCCGGCAATCGCCACCGTAAAAATAATCGCAAAGATCCAGATCAGCCAGTTCTTTAATGTATTGTTCATGATTCTCAGGTTTTCGCTGTTCGCTGTTCGCTTTTCGCTAGAATAATGTCACCCCTATGGGGTTTAGGGGAATTCTTTATTTTTTTATTTCGCTACTTCGCTACTTATTTATATTGGCAAATATAACTACTTCTTCATACATGCAGCTTCCAATATATCATACATGGCCTGGTGGATTCTTGTGCGGATATTCATTTCGACGATTTTCTCATTTGATGCATCGGGATAAACCCTGTTGGAAAGGAAAATATAGCTAAGCTTAATTTCCGGGTCTGCCCAGATATAGGTGCCGGTAAAACCTGAATGGCCGTAACTTTCCGGTGAAGCTCCTTTGCAGGAAGGTCCGTTGGACATAGAATTCAGTGCGGGTTTATCAAATCCAAGCGCCCTTCTGTTTCCGTTAGAAGGAAACTGCACACGGGTGAATTCTTTTATGGTTGAAGGAAGGAAATATTGTCTTCCTCCATATTCCCCGATATTCAAAAACAACTGGAGGAGAACTGCCAGGTCGGCTGCGTTCGAGAAAAGCCCTGCATGCCCTGAAACCCCGCCAAGCATGGCGGCACCGGGATCGTGCACATCGCCACGGATAAGCTGTTTCCGGAAAACCGTATCATATTCCGTTGGCATGATCCGGCTCGCAGGGAAACGCTTGCGCGGAAGGAATCCCATTGTTGACAATCCAAGCGGTTTGTAAAAAGAAGCGGAAAGGATTTCTTCCATTGGTTCGCCGGTTACCTTTTCGATGATCCGGCGCAATAAATAAAACCCCATGTCGCTATACTCGTAATCACGCGTTGACCGTAATGGGGCATCGATGATGGCACGGTAAACCGAATCGGGATAATCCTTCCGGATATAAAGATCTTCTGCAACCCGCAAGGGATATCCTTCAGATGGATGATGCTGATAGATCGCAGGATCTGGTTGCCCTTTATGAAGTGTTTTGAGATAAAATGGAATCCAGGCCTGCAAACCCGCCTGGTGAGTCATCACATCCCGGATAACTAAATCCTGTTTATTCGATCCTTTCAATTCGGGAAGATAAGTTCCCAGTTTTTCATCCAGCGATATCTTCTTCTCCTCGAACAGTTTCATGATGACCAGGGTTGTAGCAGCCACCTTTGTCAGTGACGCGAGGTCATAGATGTCTGCATTTGTTACCTTCACGGTATCTTCATATCGCGGATGGCCAAATGATTTATTGTAAAAGATCTTTCCATCAAAAGAAAATACAACCTGGCATCCCGGGTACGCTCTTTTATCAATTCCCGACAAGGCAATGGAGTCGATGGTCTTTAGTTTTTCTGAAGGAATACCAATCTCCTCCGGGAACACAAATTCCATCCGGGTCACAGTAGTGGGGATCCCTGTTTTATAGGGAAATGAATGTGATGCGGTTACCGGCAGATGGCCCCGGGCTTTAATTGCCCCGAAAATCAGTTCGGCAGAAAGCGACTGTGATTCCGGGCAGTCCTGGTAAGATGCAATGACGGCATCCGGCCTGTCTGGATTTTTCAGGAAGGACAATGCATAGGGGCTCCCGAAAACATCAAGGATGACTTTTTTTACAGCGCTTAAGGTATCGATCAGTTCAAGGGCGCATTTCTCTATTCCATATTGCTGTGAGATCAATCCCTGGTTACAGTGAAGGCCGATGATAATAAGATCATTGTCCTTTAACTCTGCGATAAGTGAATCTTTCCTGCTCGCGGAAAAGAAATCCGGCAGCGAAATATTCTTTCCGGGTGAATAGCGTGAGATCATTTCCTGGAAGGGCTGCAAGTCGGTATCACCAATGAAGACCACCGCGATCTTTCTCCGGTCAAGAAAGTTGACCGGGATTAGCTGATTTTCATTTTTTACCAGGGTGATCGAATTCCGGAAAATCTTCCGCGTAAGAACTTCCGAATTCACAGAGTTTAAATCTTCCGGAAGATCAATCAACGAAACAGGAGTTAGATGGTTAAGCCCGGCTTTATACTTAAGGCTAAGCATAGTACGGCATTTCTGATCGATGAGCTCCTGCGGGATCAGGGCGCTGTCGCGTGCCTGGCGGATGGCATTCAAGGCAGTTTCCAGGTTCTTCGGCAGCAGGAGAATATCATTCCCGGCCAACAATGCCTTGACTTCGATTTCCCCAGGCTTAAAATGTTTGGTGACACCCTTCATGTCAAGGGCATCGGTTATTACAAATCCCTTGAATCCCATTTTTTCCTTTAGTAACCCGGTCACGATCTTTCTTGAGAGTGTAGCCGGAGTATTCCTGATTGAGTCGAATGAAGGTATAAAAAGGTGAGCGATCATGATCCCGTCAACATTCTTTCGGATCGCTTCCCGGAAAGGATAGAGTTCAACGGAATCGAGCCTTTCCTGGTCGTGATGGATGACCGGTAAGGTAAGATGTGAATCGCTATCGGTATCTCCGTGCCCGGGAAAATGTTTTGCAGTGGTTAAAATTCCGCCCGATTGCAATCCTTTCATAAAAACAATACTTCTGCGTGTAACCATTTCAGGGTCTTCTCCGAACGACCGGAACCCGATCACAGGATTATCGGGGTTGTTGTTGATATCTACATCAGGAGCAAAATTCATATGAATTCCCATCCTCCTGCAATCCTTCGCAACTAGCGCTGCCATTTGTCCGATCAGCGAATCATCCGGTAGCGCACCAAGGGTCATAGCTCTGGGAAACGAAAAAGCGCTGTCAAGACGCATGCCTAAACCGTACTCGGCGTCAATAGCGATCAATAAGGGCGTCTGCGCATGCTGCTGAAAGGTATTTGTGAGCGATGCCTGACGGCGGATCGCTCCTTTAAAGAAACAAACGCCTCCAGGGTTCCATTTCCGGATAACATTGGCAAGGCTGTCGTTATATATCGAATCCTTGTCGGAAAAGGCGCGGATAATGAATAACTGTGCAATGCGTTGATCGGTAGTGAGCGAATTGAACACGGAGTCAACCCAGGTGGAATCCGGCTTCGGAATAGCACCGGATGCCATAACAGGAAAACTGGCAAGCATTGCAAACAAAAAAACAATTAACGACAGGACCCGGATTTTTTTCATATTCATTTATTGATCTGCAGACCACAAAAGAAATAAAAATGAAGATTAGTTCGTTAAATCTTATCCATATTTATAAACATTTAGAAAAGCTCCGTTGAATTGTAATATTTTTGAACGCTATTACATCACTGTTTTCCCATTTTAACTGTGATCCGAAAATTAATAAAATAATCCATTGAATGCCTTCAACCACTGAACTGCTGAAAATTTCCACCCAGGTCCGGCGTGATATCATCCGGATGACACATGGAGCTGCTTCCGGCCATCCCGGTGGCTCACTCGGGTGTGCTGACTTTATAACTACCCTCTATTTTGGAATCATGAAACCGGATCCCAAAAACTTTACCATGGATGGAATCGGGGAGGATCTCTTCTTCCTTTCCAACGGGCATATTTCGCCGCTATGGTACAGCGTGCTGGGGCGATACGGCTATTTCGATTATCATGAACTTGGAACCTTCCGCATGCTTAATACCCGCCTTCAGGGACATCCTTCGGTGCATGAGAAATTGCCGGGAATCCGGATGGCTTCCGGTTCCCTCGGACAGGGTTTGTCGGTTTCCATCGGGGCAGCATTGTCCAAGAAATTAAACCGGGATCCCCATCATGTGTATTGCCTGATGGGAGATGGTGAATTGCAGGAAGGCCAGAACTGGGAAGCAGCTATGTTCGCTGCAGCACATAATGTGGATAACCTGATCGCAATTGTGGATAATAATGGAAAACAGATTAACGGGCCGGTAGAGAAAGTGATGGATTTGGGAGACCTGAAGGCTAAGTTTGAAGCTTTTGGCTGGCTGGTGATCCGGATGAACGGAAACGACATTGCGGATATCCGCGAAAAAATGCTCCTGGCCAAGGTAGCCAGCGGAAAAGGGAAACCAGTCATGGTACTGATGAAAACCATCATGGGATTCGGGGTTGATTTCATGCTGGACAACCACGAATGGCATGGCGTGGCGCCGAATGACGAACAGACTGAGAAAGCGCTGAAGCAGTTGGAAGAAACTCTGGGAGACTATTAGAAGTAATTACGATTTACGATTTACGATTTACGATTTATGAATTATGAATTTTGCGTCACTAGTAACGAATTAAAAAGAAGTTTTGTGTGCCATTAAATATTTTATTTTTGAAAAGAGGTATTGCTATCGTTGTTCTTCTCCTGGTTTTTCTCTCAGGAGGATTTTGCCAGGGGCAGGCGGAAAAAGAAAAATCAAAACCGCTGACCAGGATTCTTTTCGTTTTTGATGCTTCGCAAAGCATGTATGGAAGGTGGCAAAGCGATACAAAATTCAACATCGCATCCCGGCTCTTTGTCAACATTCTCGACAGTTTGAAAAATGTTAAAAACCTTGAAGTTGCATTACGGGTTTACGGTCACCAGAAACAGTTTCCTCCCCAGGATTGCAGCGATACCAAACTGGAAGTCCCATTTGCCCCTGATAATATCGGAAGGATCAAGCATGTACTGAAGACAATTGTTCCGAAGGGAACGACCCCGATTGCCTATTCGCTCGAACAATCGGCGAATGATTTTCCTCCTGGTGATCATTGCCGCAACATCATCATCCTGATCACCGATGGCCTGGAAGAATGCAATGGCGATCCTTGCCTGGTTTCGCATGATCTCCAGAAAAAAGGAATAATCCTGAAGCCATTTATCATTGGCATCGGCAAGAATTTCGAAGAATCCTTCGATTGCGTAGGTAGCTATTTTGATGCAACCAGTGAAAAGGATTTTACACGGGCATTGAATGTCGTCATCTCCCGTGCACTTAACCCTACCACCGCTCAGATCAATCTTCTCGACGAATATGGGAAACCAACAGAAACCAATGTCAACATGACATTTTACGATAATGTTTCCGGAAAGGTTGAATACAATTTCATCCATTCCTTTAACAGTAAAGGTCTGCCAGATACCCTCGAGATTGATCCACTACTAAGCTATGATATCGTGGTTAATACCATTCCCTCGGTGCGGAAAGATTCCGTAAAGCTGACATCTGGCAAGCACAACATCATCGGGATTGAAACCCCGCAGGGATACCTTGCGTTCAAAACAAACGGAAATACTACTATTAAATATCTCCCGGTACTGATCCGCAGGAAAGGAGACCGGGAAACTTTAAATATTCAGCAGTTTGACCAGGTGGAAAAATACCTTACAGGCAGCTATGATGTGGAAGTACTCTGCCTGCCAAGGATCCAGGTGAAGGATGTAGTGATCGCGCAAAGCCATACCACGACCGTTGAGATACCTGTTCCAGGCACGGCAGTGATCCAGCGGACCACCAATGGATACGGAAGCGTTTACATAGAGGATAATGGTCAGCTGACCTGGCTCTACAACCTGAAAGACAATCCCCAGCAACAGGAAAATCTTTTCCTGCAGCCCGGAAAGTACAGGGTGGTATTCCGGTCAAAATTTTCCAACCGCTCGGAATTTACAACGGAAAAGTCGTTTGTTGTAGAAGCCGCGCAAACGGTGAATGTTAAATTGTAAGTAGTGAGTAGTGAGTAACGAACTTGATAACTTTATAAACTTTACAAACTTTATAAACTGACTTTCCAAATGGTTGAATTTACAAATACGGGTTCGAAAGATACCCGTTCGGGTTTCGGAGAAGCCTTATTGGAACTTGGAAAACTGAATCCGGACGTGGTGGCTCTTTGTGCCGACCTCACAGGTTCTATGAAAATGGATGCTTTTGCAAAAACATTTCCAGATCGGTTTTTCCAGGTTGGTATTGCCGAAGCCAATATGATGTGCATTGCAGCCGGGATGACAATTGGAGGGAAAATTCCTTTTACGGGTACATTTGCCAACTTCTCAACAGGAAGGGTTTATGACCAGATCCGGCAATCCATCGCCTATTCCGATAAAAATGTAAAAATCTGTGCCTCCCATGCAGGCGTTACACTAGGGGAAGACGGCGCAACACACCAGATCCTGGAAGATATCGGACTTATGAAAATGCTTCCGGGTATGACTGTGATCAATACCTGCGATTTCAACCAGACAAAAGCCGCCACCCTTGCCATTGCAAAATATATTGGCCCGGTTTACCTGCGTTTTGGAAGGCCGAAGGTTCCCAACTTTACCTCTGCTGATCAGGAATTTGAAATCGGGAAAGCCATTGTTCTGAATGAAGGATCTGATGTTTCGATTTTTGCGACGGGACATCTGGTCTGGAAAGCATTGGAAGCCTGTAAGATGCTGAAAACAAATGGCGTCGATGCAGAAGTAATTAATATTCATACCATTAAACCTATTGACAAGGAAATAATAATTGATGCTGCAAAAGAAACAGGCGCTATTGTTACTGCCGAAGAACACCAGGTTAACGGTGGCTTTGGAAGCGCTGTTGCTGAAGTGGTGGCACAAAGTTATCCTGTGCCTATTGAATTTATTGGCATGAAAGATTCCTTTGGAGAATCTGGAACGCCACTGGAATTAATGGAGAAGTACGGCATGACAGCCAGGCATATTTCTGATGCTGTTAAACGTGTGCTTTCTTCGGGAAGCAAGGTTATTGAATTATTTGACTGATGAATGATTTTCAACATTAGCCCCTACCCTGAAGGGTGTGTTGAAAATCAATTTGCACCCTTTAGGGCTTGGGGCAAACAAATTGATTTTTAAATAAAGAATGAAATAGAAATATAATTGACTTTTAATAATAAATCCACTTGAAACAATATTCACTTTACAGATTCCCTCTTTTCATCATTTCCCTCTTTGCCATTGCCTGCCAGAACTGTACTTCAACCAATGCAGAAAATAAAAGCAATGATACCAATAAAAAGCCCAGCAAAGTTATTTCGAAGGATACCCTAAGCAAGGCGTATTTGCTGGGAAAAGTAAACCCTGCCGCCGATGCTCACTTTATCGCTGTCGATCCGAAGTATGCCAGCCGTAAAGGCTTTTATCTTCGTAAAGAGGCTTATGAAGCCTTTGTTAAAATGTACGATGCCGCTTTGAAAGATGGTATCAAGCTGACTATTCTTTCGGCTTTCCGTTCGTTCAACGAGCAAAAGGAGATATGGGAAGGCAAATGGACAGGCAAAGTGTTGTA